>NZ_CVTO01000111.1:0-3845 GCF_900004715.1 Pseudomonas sp. 24 E 13 | reverse complement strand
ATAACGCGTGCTTTCTGAATGAACGCGGTGCCTGTGAGTTTTTCGCGAGCAAGCTCGCTCCTACAAAAAAAGCTTTAACTGACTGGCATTAGGGCAGATCCCCCTCCCACATTTGACTGGGTTTGCAGATTTTGAACTACGGCGCATCGGCCTTGATTTCCTGATAACGCCTTTCCAGTTCCTGGCGAATCTGCCGACGCTGCTGGGCCTGCACGAAGCGGCGTTTGTCTTCGCTGTTCTGCGGCTGCAAGGGGGGGACTGGGGCCGGTTTGCGCTGGTCGTCCACCGCCACCATGGTGAAGAAGCAGCTGTTGGTATGACGCACCGAGCGCTCGCGAATGTTCTCGGTCACCACCTTGATGCCCACTTCCATCGAGGTGTTGCCGGTGTAGTTGACCGACGCGAGAAAGGTCACCAGTTCGCCGACATGGATCGGCTCGCGGAAAATCACCTGGTCCACCGACAGCGTGACCACATAACGGCCGGCATAACGGCTGGCGCATGCGTACGCCACTTCGTCGAGGTACTTGAGCAGGGTGCCGCCGTGGACGTTGCCTGAGAAGTTGGCCATGTCAGGGGTCATCAATACCGTCATCGACAGCTGGGCGTTTCCGGGTTCCATAGCACACTCACGGGTTTAGGCATTGGTTGGGTAGGGCACCTCTGCGGGTGCTGGGAGCTTTGCAGCCATCCCTAACGGGGACGCCGGTGGGCGGCTTGCCGTCACGCCCGGGCCGATCTGTTTCCATATATTGCACCGGCTTTCCGGCGGAAGTCGCGGTGTTAACCTTCAAACGCGCCTCCACGGGCATTTCTTACGGTCACGGCAGACTTTTCTTTCAGCGGCTGCGCGCGCGGAGAGTGAGAAACCACCAGTAATTCCAAGGAGCCCCACGCCATGCATGCCATCAGCTTTATCCAGGACTTGGCCGTGATCATGCTGGTGGCGGGGGTCGTCACCATCCTGTTTCATCGCCTCAAGCAGCCGGTGGTGCTGGGCTACATCGTCGCAGGCTTCATCATCGGCCCCCACACGCCGCCGTTCGGCCTGATTCACGATGAAGACACGATCAAGACGCTGGCCGAACTCGGGGTGATCTTCTTGATGTTCTGCCTGGGCCTGGAGTTCAGCCTGCGCAAGCTGTTCAAGGTGGGTGCCACGGCGTTTATCGCGGCGTTCCTGGAAATCATCCTGATGATCTGGATCGGCTACGAAATCGGTCAATGGTTCGACTGGAACACCATGGACTCGTTGTTTCTCGGCGCGATCCTGGCAATTTCCTCCACCACCATCATCGTCAAGGCGCTCAATGACCTGAAGATGAAGAACCAGCGTTTCGCCCAGCTGATATTCGGCGTGCTGATCGTCGAGGACATTCTGGGGATCGGCATCATTGCCTTGCTGTCGAGCATCGCCGTCAGCGGCACGGTCAGCTCCGGCGAGGTGTTTTCCACCGTGGGCAAGCTCTCGCTGTTCATGATTGTGGCGCTGGTGATCGGTATTCTGCTGGTGCCGCGCCTGCTGGCCTACGTCGCCAAGTTCGAAAGCAACGAGATGCTGCTGATCACGGTACTGGGTCTGTGTTTCGGCTTCTGCCTGCTGGTGGTCAAGCTTGAATACAGCATGGTGCTGGGGGCCTTCCTGATCGGCGCGATCATGGCCGAGTCACGCCAACTGATTAAAATCGAGCGCCTGATCGAACCGGTTCGAGACATGTTCAGTGCGATTTTCTTTGTCGCCATCGGCTTGATGATCGACCCGCAAATCCTGCTGCAGTACGCGTGGCCGATTGCGGTCATTACCGTGGCCGTGGTGCTGGGCAAGATGCTGTCTTGCGGGCTGGGCGCGTTTATCGCCGGCAACGATGGCCGCACCTCGCTGCGGGTGGGCATGGGCCTGTCACAGATTGGCGAATTCTCTTTCATCATCGCGGCGCTGGGGATGACCCTGCAGGTCACCAGCGACTTTCTGTACCCGGTGGCGGTGGCGGTTTCGGCGATAACGACGTTGCTCACCCCGTACCTGATCCGCGGCGCCGACCCGCTGTCACTGAAAATTGCCGCCGTGATGCCCCAGCGCATGAGCCGGGTATTCGGCATGTATGGCGAATGGCTGCGCAGTATTCAGCCGCAAGGCGAAGGCGCCATGCTGGCGTCGATGATCCGCAAGATCGTGCTGCAAGTGGGGGTGAACCTGGCGCTGGTGATCGCGATCTTCTTCGCCGGCAGCTTTTTCGCGGCGCGCATCGGCGGGTATCTGGAAGGCTGGGTCAGCGATCAAAGCTGGCAGAAGGCGTTGATCTGGGGTGGCGCATTGCTGTTGTCGCTGCCGTTTCTGATCGCGGCGTACCGCAAGCTCAAGGCACTGTCGATGTTGCTGGCGGAGATGAGCGTGAAGCCGGAAATGGCCGGGCGGCATACCCAGCGTGTGCGGCGGGTGATCGCGGAGCTGATCCCCATTCTGTCGCTGCTGGTGATCTTCCTGCTCCTGGCAGCCTTGTCGGCCAGTATTCTGCCGACCAACAAGTTGCTGGTACTGATTGCGGTGGTCACGGCGGCGGTGGCGGCCGTGCTCTGGCGCTGGTTCATCCGCGTGCATACGCGGATGCAGGTGGCCTTGCTGGAGACGCTGGATAACCACAAGGATACGCCGGAACACTAGAAGGCCAGGTGTGGGCCTCAGCTTTCCAGCCAGACATCCCGTGCCCAGTGCCACACCGATTCCCAGGTTTCTTCCTGGACCAGTTCTTCCTCGGCGGACCACAGCACCACGGTGCCGTCTTCTTCGACGCAGTAGTAGTCGTCACCGTCCTGGCAGATCGGGATCAGGCTGCGGTCAACACCGGCGTCCCAGGCGTTGGCGGCAACGTCCGGCAGATAGGTGTGGGACTGCGGGTCGGTGACGGTCACCGGCTCGAGGCTGCCGTAGACCACGTCGCTGACGGTCAGCAGGAATTCGCGGAACACAAAGGGGATGTCGATGAACAGTTGTTCTTCGATTTCCACCAGTTGGTCTTCGTCAGGCAGCTCCAAGGGAACCGGGACCGGTTCGTTGGCTTCACGCAGTTGTTCGATGATTTCTTCCACGGCCGGGATCCTCTTGCTGATGGCGCGTTTTATAGGGGCGTTTTATACAGTAGCTCGCTATAAGTGCAACCGTGAAATAGAAAACCCCGGAACAGGTCCGGGGTTTTGTTACCGCTTGCTCACGCGTGCGGGTATCAGCCGTTCTGGCGGATACCGGCGACCAGCCATGGCTGGTTTTCGCCCTGCGGACGTTCCATGTTCCAGCTTTCGCTGAACACTTCGCCCTGGTCGAAACGCGAGGTCTTCGACACGCCGCTGAAGGTCAGGGTGGCGATGGTCTTGTCGGCGCGATCATCCACACCGTCCAGCTGTACGCGCAGATCGTCGATATAGGTCGACTGGAAGCCGTCACCCAGGTCGGCACGTTCGCGCTTGAGGAACTCCAGCAGTTGCGGGGTCACGAACTCGGCGATCTTGTCCATTTCGTTGGCGTCCCAGTGCTGCTGCAGGGACTGGAAGTGGCTGCGGGCCGCTTCGATGAAACGCTCTTCGTTGAACCAGGCCGGCGCGTTGATCACCGGACGGGCGGCCGCAGGGGCTGCCGAACCGCCGAAGATCGAACCCATGGCGGGTTTTTGCTCGAACACTTCACGCTGCATCGGCGCGCCGGCCGGGGCCAGGTGCTCCTGCTGCTTGCGGCGACGGGCGGCGATAAAGCGGAAGATCACGAAGGCAATGACTGCCAGGATCAGGATGTCGAAGATCTGCATGCCCTGGAAGCCGCCGCCCATGAACATGGACGCGAGCAGGCCACCGGC
>NZ_CVTO01000040.1:0-246 GCF_900004715.1 Pseudomonas sp. 24 E 13 | reverse complement strand
TCAGCAGACTGACGCATATCAAATGTGGGAGGGGGCTTGCCCCCGATGGCAGTGGGTCAGTCACCTATTTGTCAACTGACCCACCGTTATCGGGGGCAAGCCCCCTCCCACATTTTGATCTACATCTTGTCAGTTCAGTACGGGAGCGCCGGCTCTCTGCGCCTTGCGACGACTGGCTACAAACAGCCCCGCCAACACCACCAGCAAGCTCAGAACGCCCGTCGCGATGATTTCGACCCGATGGGC
>NZ_CVTO01000024.1:0-2033 GCF_900004715.1 Pseudomonas sp. 24 E 13 | reverse complement strand
CCCGTGACGAAGCCTTCGCCTTTACCTACGGCGCCAGCCTCGACCTGCTGCGGGCAATGGGCGCGCAGCTCACGTTCTTCTCGCCCCTTCACGATCATGCGTTGCCTGACGCCGACAGCCTGTACCTGCCGGGTGGCTACCCGGAATTGCATCACCTGGCGCTGGCGCAAAATACCGCGATGCTTGAGGCAATCCGCGCCCATCACGCCGCCGGCAAGCCATTGCTCGCCGAGTGTGGCGGCATGCTGTACCTGCTCGACTCGCTTACCGATGTCGACGGCAACCGCGCCGAACTGCTCGGCCTGCTGCAGGGCGACGCCGTGATGCAAAAGAAATTGGCGGCCCTGGCGCTGCAAAGCGTGGAGCTGCCCGAGGGCACGTTGCGCGGGCATACCTATCACCACTCCCTGACCAGCACTGAGTGTGAGCCGATCGCCCGCGGGCTCAGCCCCAATGGCGGGCGCGGGGCCGAGGCGGTGTATCGGCAGGGGCGGATGACGGCCTCCTATGTGCACTTTTACTTTCCGTCGAACCCGGCGGCGGTGGCCGCTTTGTTTGCGCCAGGTCCCGGTACCGCTATCGGGGGCAAGTCGAATCGTCGCACCGGCCCTCCCACAATTGACCGAGTTGAAACCCCATCCAATGTGGGAGGGGGCTTGCCCCCGATGAGGCCATGACTGACCACGCCTTCCCCGAGGCCGACCGCCAAGCCGTCTACCGCGCCATCGCCGAACGCCGCGACATGCGCCATTTCAGCGGTGGCAGCGTCGCGCCTGAATTACTGCAACGCCTGCTCCAGGCCGCCCACCAGGCGCCGAGCGTCGGCCTGATGCAGCCGTGGCGGTTTATCCGCATCAGCGACCGTCAATTGCGGGGCCGCATTCAACAACTGGTGGAAGAAGAACGCATCCGCACCGCCGAGGCCCTGGGCGAGCGTTCCGACGACTTCATGAAGCTCAAGGTCGAAGGCATCCACGACTGCGCCGAAGTGCTGGTGGCAGCACTGATGGACGATCGCGAGCGGCACATCTTTGGCCGGCGCACCCTGCCGGAAATGGACATGGCGTCCTTGTCCTGCGCAATCCAGAACCTGTGGCTGGCCGCCCGCGTCGAGGGCCTGGGCATGGGCTGGGTCTCGTTGTTCGAACCCCAGGCCCTGGCCGACCTGCTGGGGTTGCCGGCGGGCGCAAAACCCCTGGCGGTGCTGTGCCTGGGGCCGGTCGCCGCGTTCTATCCGGCACCGATGTTGCAACTCGAAGGCTGGACCGAACCTCGGCCATTGAGTGACATGCTGTATGAAAACCTGTGGGGAGTGAGTCAATGAGTGTGGCCTTGCTGTGTGTCGCCGCCGTGGCGCTGGATGCGCTGCTGGGCGAGCCCAGGCGCTGGCATCCGCTGGTGGCGTTCGGCAATTTTGCCGGGCGTATCGAGCAGCGTTTCAACACGGGGGGCCGTGGCTGGCGCAGCCATGGCGTGACCGCGTGGTTTATCGCGGTAGTGCCGCTGACCCTGCTCGCCACCGCATTATCCTGGGCGCCTTATATCGGTTGGGTGCTGGAAATCCTGGCGCTGTATTGCGCCCTGGGCATGCGCAGCCTGGGGGAGCATGTGATCCCGGTTGCCCAGGCCTTGCGCAGCGATGACCTGGAAGAGGCGCGCAAACGCGTGAGCTATCTGGTCAGCCGCCAGACCAGCGAGTTGGATCACACCGAGGTTGCCCGCGCCGCCACCGAGTCGGTGCTCGAAAACGGCAGCGACGCGGTGTTCGCCGCACTGTTCTGGTTTGTGGTCGCCGGCGTGCCGGGCGTGGTGCTCTATCGCCTGAGCAACACCCTTGACGCCATGTGGGGCTATCGCAACGAACGCTTTGAGCGCTTCGGCTGGGCCGCGGCGAAGATCGACGATGGGCTCAACTATATTCCTGCACGTCTGGTGGCATTAACCTACGCGCTGCTGGGCAAGACGCGGCTGGCGCTCAGATGCTGGCGCACCCAGGGGCCGACCTGGGACAGCCCCAACGCCGGACCGGTGAT
>NZ_CVTO01000049.1:0-370 GCF_900004715.1 Pseudomonas sp. 24 E 13 | reverse complement strand
GCCGGGGCTGCTCGATACGTCATGGGCCGCCAGGGGCGCTCGGCCAAAGGCGCGGGCAATCGGGTGTTCGGAGCGGTTTTCCAGTGCGGCGGCGAGGCCCAGGCACTGGTCGCTGTCCAGTTCGCCCAGAGGCCGGATGGCGCGTAACGCCAGGCGGCCTTCGGTGAGCGTACCGGTCTTGTCGAAAATCACCGTGTCGATCTGGTTCAGACCCTCCAGCACATGGCCGCGAGTCAGCAGCAACCCAAGGCTGTGCAGGGTGCCGGTGGCGGCAGTGAGGGCAGTGGGTGTCGCCAGGGACAGCGCGCATGGGCAGGTGGCGACCAGCATGGCCAATACAATCCAGAACGCCCGTGATGCATCCAGCTGC
>NZ_CVTO01000150.1:89266-237561 GCF_900004715.1 Pseudomonas sp. 24 E 13 | reverse complement strand
TGCGCCGTGAGTTGCTGGGGCAGGGCGCGGCACTGGAGGCCGAGCCGATGCAGTACAGCGACTACGCCGAGTGGATCGCCGGCCTGCAACTGGACGAGGACGCCGAGCAGGGCGTGCAGTTCTGGCGCAACCTGGCCCTGCAGGAGGTGCCGGGGCTGCGCCTGATCGAACGCTATGGCATGGCCAGCGGTGCCCGTGGCTGCGTGCAGCAGGCGCTCGAACCTGCACTGTGCAGTGCCGTGCAGGCACTGGCCGGGGGCGAGGGGTTGGCCATCGAGCCTCTCGCCCTGGCAGCCTGGGGCGCCTTGCTCGGCCGCCTGAACGGTCAGCGTCATGCGCAGTTGGGCCTGCAGCACGACCCGCGTGACGACTATGAGGAACTGCAGGGCGCCTACGGGCTGTTCGAGCAAACGCTGCCCATGCAGGTGCATTTGTCCGAGCATGCCAGTTGGGTCAACCTGGCCCGGCAACTGGCCCGGCAACTGGAAAGCGCCGTGCTCTGGCAGGAGTACCTCGGCCAGGCCGAGCTGCTGCCGGAGTGGCGCGCCAGCTACCAGGCCGGGCTGCGCGTGCAACATCTGGCCGAGGTACAGGCTTTGCAGGCCTTGTCCTTCGACACTCCGGTGGAACTGCAACTGCACTGGCTGCTGGATGAGTCCGGCCAGGGCCAGTTGGCGCTGGTGTACGACACCGGGTTGTATCGCCGTGAGCAGATGCAGCTCTTGCTGCGCCGTTACGTGCGTTGGATCGGCCAACTGCTGCAGGCGCCGCAAGCGCCGCTGGACGGCCTGGATGCCTTGCTGACGGAGGAGGCGCAGCCCACAGTGACTGGCGAGGAACTGACGGCGGATGTCGATATCGTCGAGCAATTCCGTACCCATGCGCGCCACCAGCCGCACAGCCCGGCGCTGCGCGATGGCCGGCAGCTGTTGTCCTATGCCGACGTGGATGAGCTGAGCGAACGGGTGGCCGGTAGCTTGCAGCAGGCCGGCGCTGGCCCTGACCAGGTGGTGGCGCTGCTGCTGCCGCGTGGCGCGCAGATGCTGGTCGCCATGCTGGCCTGCTTCAAGGCGGGCGCGGCCTATCTGCCGCTGGACCCGGCGCTGCCACCGCTGCGCCTGGCCAGCATTCTCGAGGATGCCAAGCCTGCTGTTGTGCTGCACCTGGATGAGTCGAGCCTGGTCTGCGACGTGCCCAGCCTGGCCTGGTCGAAGGCCAGCAGCGCTGCACCACTCGCTGCGCCGGTGACCAGCGCGCCGCAGCACCTGGCCTATGTGCTCTACACCTCGGGCACCAGCGGCAAGCCCAAGGGCGTGCAGATCGAGCAGGGGCAGCTACGCCACTACGCGAGCCAGATCACTCACGCGCTGGATCTGCCGGCAGGTGCTCACTACGGGCTGGTGTCGTCGCTGCTCGCCGACCTGGGCAATACCGTGCTGTACCCGGCCTGGTTGCAGGGCGGCTGCGTGCACCTGCTGAGCCAGGCCAGCGTCACCGATGCGCAGGCCTTCGCCGAGGAACTGCGCGAGCATCCGCTGGATGTGCTGAAGATCGTTCCATCGCACCTTGAGGCATTGATCGGCGAGCATCCGCCGGAGGGTGTACTGCCGCGTCAGGTGCTGGTGCTTGGCGGCGAAGCGGTGGGCGAGAGCCTGCTGGCGCGGCTGGCACAGGCAGGGTCTGGTTGCCGCCTGTACAACCACTACGGGCCGAGCGAAACCACGGTCGGCGTGCTCTGGCGGGCCATCGACAGCGAGCAGGGGGTAAGCGGCACGGCCTTGAACCAGGTGCTCGGCAACAACCGCATCTATCTGCTCGACGAACAACAGCGCGCCGTGCCTTCCGGGCAGGCGGGCGAGTTGTACGTGGCCGGTGCCAGCGTCGGCCGCGGCTACCTGGGGGATGTCGGCAGTTCGGCATTCGGCCAAGACCTGCGGTCCGGCGCGCGCCTGTATCGCACCGGTGATCTGGCGTTGCGCCAGGCCGATGGCGCCTTGCGCATTCTCGGGCGCAATGATCAGCAGGTGAAGATTCGCGGTTTTCGTCTGGAGTTGGCGGAGGTCGAACAGGCGTTGCGCGGCCTGCCGGGTGTGCAACAGGCGGCGGTGCTGCTTGATGGTGAGCGCCTGTTGGCCTTCGTCGTGGAGGAGCCAGGGCAGGGCAGGGCCGCGAACCTGCTGCGCGACGATCTGGCCCGACAACTGCCGGACTACATGCTGCCCGCCGGCATCTTCGCCCTGAAAGCCCTGCCGCTGAACAGCAATGGCAAGCTCGATCGCCAGGCGCTACTGGAGCGTGCCCGGCAGCGCCTGCAAGGTGCGCAGGTGGCCCCGGTCGGCGAACTGGAAAGCGCCGTGCTGGAAATCTGGTGCCGCGTGCTGGGTGTCGAGGATCTCGGCGTGACCGACAACTTCTTCGCCACGGGCGGGCATTCCCTGGCGGCGATCAAGGTGGTGGCACTGATTCGCGAGCAACTGGGGCGCAATCCGCCAACTAATCTGCTGTTCGAACGGCAGACCGTGCGCGAACTGGTGCAGAGCCTTGATCAGGACGCGAGTAGCGAGGGCTGGCAGGTGCTGAACGATGTGGCCGGTGAGGCGCCTGCCTTGCTCCTGGTCCATGGCGCGGAGGGCCACCTGAAAGACTACCGACCGTTGGTGGAGCACCTTGGCGAAACCCAGGCCGTTTATGGCCTGGCGGCATTTGACGAGGGGTGGGAAAGCAAGGATCTGGGCAGCCTGCTGCAGCGCTATGTGCAGAGCATTCCCGAGTCGCTCAAGCAGCGGCCGCTGGTGGTGCTGGGCTGGTGCCTGGCTTCGCGCCTGGCGCTGCTGTTGATTGCGCACCTGCAATCAGCCGGCTTCACCGTCAAGGCCTTGGCCACGGTGGATCATGATCCGCAGCGCAGCCTTGCAGGCGACGGCGACGAGGGTGGCCAGTTGCTCGCCGACCTGGTGTTCCTGTGTCGCACCCGTTCGCGGCCGCTTGGCGATACGTTGCGCGAGCGTCTGGCCCGGCAACTGGCCGATTGCGATTATGCCGAGGGCGTGACCCGCATGCTGGCCGACGCCGAGGTGCGTGAGCATCTGCAATCCCACGGCGCTGATGCCGAGTTGCACGCCGTGATGGTGCGCTACCGGGCGATCAAGACGCGCCTGTACGAACAGGCCTTACCGGTGGTCGATGTGCCCATCTGGTTGTGGCGCAGCAATGCCCACGGTGATCTGCGTACACCCTGGCAGGCGCACACGCGCAAGGCGCTGCATTATCGCAGCCTGGATGTCGGCCATCATGCGATTGTTGCCGAGCCGCGCCTGAGCACGGATCTGTTGTCCTTGCTGGCGCCAAGCATTGCGCCGCAACACCCAGCCGAGAAGGTGTCGAACTGATGATGTTATTGAAAGAACTGCTGCATGATGCGCGCTGGCGCATTTTCCTGGCGGTGCTGTGCAGTGCCTTGAGTGCGGCCAGCAGCATTGGCCTGATCGGCTATATCAACCGCAGCCTGGAGCAGGGGCTGGATGACCTGAGCCAGGCGCTGGCGCTGTTCGCCGGCCTGCTGTTGCTGCTGTTCGTCAGCGGCACCCTGGCCCAGTGGCTGCTGGTGCAGATTGGCCATCGCCTGGTCTATCAGTTGCGCCTGCGCCTGGTGGGCAAGGTGCTGGGCACCGCCCTGGAGCGCATCGAGCGACTGGGCAGCTCGCGCATTTTCAACGCGCTGACCAAGGACGTGACCACCGTGGCCACGGCCTTCAAGCAATTGCCGATCTCGCTGTACAACGGCTTGCTGCTGCTGGTTGGCCTGGCTTACATGGCCTGGCTGAGCCTGCCCTTTTTCGCCCTGACCCTGGTGGTGATCGCCTTCGGCGTGCTGCTCGACGTGCTGCTCGGGCGCAAGGTCAAGCGCCTGATGCAGCAGGTGCGACAGCAAGACGACCGGTTGACCGAGCAGTTCGAGGCGACTATCAACGGCCGCTGCGAACTGGCCTTGAGCCGGGAGCGTCGGCAGATGTTGTACAACCAGCGCCTGGAGCCGATCGCGCAGGCCTCGCTGCAGGCCTCGGTACGCGCCGATACCCTGTGGGCGATCAACCTGAACTGGACGTCGCTGCTGGTGTTCGTGCTGATCGGTACGCTGTTCTTCCTCGGTCAGGGCCTCGGGCTGCTGAGCCAGGAGGTGGTGGTGGGCTACGTGTTGGCGATCATGTTCCTGCGTACACCGATCTCGATGATCCTCGATGCCGTCCCGGCGGTGATCCGCGGCCATGTGGCCTTGCAGGCCATCGATGACCTGGCCCTGGGCGAGACGGTGCACTTCACCATGCCGCCCAAGGCCGCCGAGCCTTTCCGTGAGTTGCGCCTGAGCAACGTGCAATACCGCTACCCCGGGCAGAGCGACGAATTCGCCTTCCAACTGGGCCCCATCGATCTGCACGTTCGCCGTGGCGAACTGATCTTTATCGTTGGCGGCAATGGCAGCGGCAAGTCGACCCTGGCCAAATTGCTGACCGGGCTCTACCAGCCCAGCGAGGGTACGGTCGCGCTCAATGGCGTGACGCTGGATGTCTCGAACAGCGAGTGGCACCGCGAGCATTTCGCGGCGATCTTCGCCGACTTCTATCTGTTCGCCGATGTGCTCGGTGAGAACGGCCAGCTCGATGGTCTGGAGGAGCGGGTCGATCACTATCTGCAACGCCTGGGGCTGGCGCACAAGGTGCAGTTCGTCGATGGACGCCTGTCCACAACGGCCCTTTCACAGGGGCAGCGCAAGCGCCTGGCCCTGCTGTTGCTGATGATGGAGGGTCGCGAGGTGCTGCTGCTCGACGAATGGGCGGCGGACCAGGATCCGGTGTTCCGCCATGTGTTCTACCACGAGCTGCTGCCCGAGTTGCAGGCGGCCGGGAAAACGGTCATCGCCATCACCCACGATGACCGCTACTTCGACGTGGCCGATCGCATCTACCGGCTTGATTACGGCCAGTTGGTGGACTATGACCACAGCAGCGAGAACCCTTTCCAGTTGGTCAGGTAGCCGCTTGGAGCGGCTTATTCGGGTGTTTTGTCGCGGTCGAGTGGGCAACTGCTGCAATAGCCGATGCCGGGCAGGCGGTAGCGAATGCAGCAAATACGGCGTAACCGCTGCGGCTCGTCAGCGCCGACGTCCTTGTAGTACACCGGGGCGAACAGCGGGTTGCGCCGGCCGTCGGGGCGCAGGCGGCTTTCCAGCACGGTTCTGGCCGGGGCTGCGCAATCGGACGTTGCCAATCGATGCAGTTCGACTTGGGTAGTGGCGAATTCGAAGAGGTTGCCGGCGTTGCTCCAGAACAGTCGTGGCGAGGCTTTCGAGACGCTGGCCATTACCTCGATCACCGGTTTCAGATGCCGCTCGATCAAGGCGTCGAAGCGCGCGAAGGGCGTGCAGGGTGGCAGAACGCTGCCTTCATGGGGCAGGTGCAGGCCAAGCGGCTTTCCCGCTGCCGAGAGGGTGACGCCGACATCGCTCAGGGCGATAGGCAACTCGCGCTGCAAGAGCAAGCTGGCCGCCACGGCGGGTGCTATGAAGCAGAAATACCATTTCGACCAGATAGAGGTCAGCGCCATAAAATCGTTGCTGCCATGGCGGGCTGCCAGTTCACCAATGAACTCGGCGAAATAGTCCCGCTGAAACAGTTGCGAGCCGGCAATTGCCGGCTGTTGATCACTGGCCAGTTGCAGGTTTTCCCCATAGTCCGCCAGCGGGCCGCTGAACAGCGGGGCGAGGCTGGCGATCATCCTCGCGGCCCAGTGTCACCGTCAGGCGGCATTGCGCAATACGTGTTCAGGGAGGCTGTGGGTCGAGGCATAGTCAGTCGCTTGCTGTTGAGACTCGTTATCACTGGTGGCGATCAGTATAAACAAACCGGGGGCATGCAGGCGAACTCTGTCTGTGGCAGCAGGGGTCTGTGACAGCAGGGCGTGTAAACGCGTCACGCCAATACCTAATGATAATTGTTATTAACTGTATTATCCTACGGCCGCTCGTATGCAAAGCCTACGAGCACTCGCACCTTCAGTGGAAACGGAGTGGAACATGAGTCTGGACAGTCCTGACACGCGATTTTTGGTTGTAGTCAACGACGAGGAGCAGTATTCCCTCTGGCCGGATTACAAGGCAATACCGCAAGGCTGGCGCGCGGCCGGCAAGCAGGGCAGCAAGGAAGAGTGCCTGGCCTATATCGAGTCGGCCTGGACTGACATGCGGCCTTTGAGCTTGCGTCAAGCCATGCAGCCCCAGGATCGCGGCTGATGCCTTGCGCATCCATTGAGCGGGTCATGGCCTTGCAGGTGACGTTGCCCGGTAGCCGATAGCAGCAACCTGGAGCCGCCTGAGTTGGCTGGTCGTTCGCTGCATGAGGCACGTGCCGGCAGCGTCGTCAGATAACGCGCTATCCGCGCGACACGAGGATGCACTGATGAATGCAATCACCCCGATCACCAACACCACGCTCGAACTCCAGCACCGGCACAGCGGGCTAAGCCAGCGCTACTGCCTGGACAGCACGCCGGCATTGCAGCGGCAAATGCAGCGCGAGTCGAATGCGCGCAGCTACCCACGGCGCATACCGCTGGAGCTCAAGCGGGCGCAGGGCGTGTATGTTGAGGATTCGCGGGGGCAGGTGTACATCGATTGCCTGGCCGGTGCCGGTACCCTGGCGCTGGGGCACAATCACCCGGTGATCATGGAAGCGATCCAGAAGACCCTGGCCTCGGGCATACCGCTGCATGCCCTCGATCTGACCACGCCGATCAAGGATGCCTTCGTAGAGACAGTCTTCGATCTGCTGCCTGGCGACTTCGCCAGGGATGCGCGCATCCAGTTCTGTGGCCCCACGGGTGCGGACGCAGTGGAGGCGGCGCTCAAGCTGTCGCGCACGGCAACCGGGCGGCAGAGCATCCTGGCGTTCCATGGCGCCTATCACGGCATGACCCTCGGCACGCTGTCTGTGAGCGGCAACCTGGGGCCGAAGAATGCCCTGGGTGGGCTGCTGGCGGGGGTGCAATTCTTGCCGTATCCACATGACTACCGTTGCCCGTTCGGCCTGCGCGGCGAGCAGGCGATCGACGCCAGCCTGCATTACATCCGCCACCTGCTCGCCGACCCGGAAAGCGGCGTGACCCAGCCGGCGGCCATGATCCTGGAAACGGTGCAGGGCGAGGGCGGGGTGATTTGCGCCCCTGATCGCTGGCTGCAGGGGCTGCGGGCGATCACGCGTGAGCACGATATTCCCCTGATCCTCGACGAGATCCAATGCGGTATCGGGCGCACCGGCGATCTGTTTGCCTTTGAGCGCAGCGCCATCACCCCTGATGTGGTGACACTGTCGAAGGCCATCGGCGGTGGTCTGCCGCTGTCGGTGGTGGTCTACCGGGGCGAGCTGGATCAATGGCAACCCGGGGCCCATGCCGGCACTTTCCGAGGTAATCAACTGGCCATGGCCGCCGGCGATGCCACCTTGCGCTTCATTCAGCGCGAAGGCCTCTGCAGCCATGTGCGCAACGTCGGAGCACGCTTGCAGACGCTGCTGCACGGGCTGCAGGTCGAGTTCGATTGGATCGGCGACGTGCGCGGCCGTGGTCTGATGCTGGGCATGGAAATCATCGACCCTGCCAGCCAGGATCCCCTGGGCCAGCCCGCTACCGATGGCGAGCGGGCGCGCAAGCTACAACGTGCTTGCCTGGAGCGTGGCCTGATCGTCGAGCTGGGCGGCCGGCACGGCGCAACCGTTCGCTTCCTGCCGCCGCTGATCATCAGCGAAGCGGAGGTCGATCTAGTTGGGCAAATTCTCTACCAGGCGGCGCAGAACGTGGGGGTCGCCGCCGCGAGCTGATGCAGGTAGGCCGCATGGTTAACCCATTCGCTTTTAAAGTCCTCCCCTGACGAATCAATGCCCCATGTATAGCTCTTCCCAATAACGTAAATCGGTGTCCAGTTTTTCGGGTGGTTTCTTGACTTCCACACTTCAAAAAAGCGGTCGGAACCCAAGAAATCCTCAACGACATAGAACAATGCAAAGAATTTCCTGTAGTGACTGTGTTCCGCATAACCTTTTTAAATGTCAGCGTAGTATCGTTTGTGGACTGCCGAGAAGGGGAGGTCGATCCGATGACTGATGGAACTCCGCCTAGGCAGAATCACGAATATTAGAACTGTATGTGCAGACTCATTCTTATGCCATAGGCATGGGGGATGCGGAAACATGGACTGGTTATGCCGCTAAGCGCAGATTTTCACGATACTCAATGGGACTGAGCGCGCCGAGCGAAATCTTTATACGTTTTTCCTTGTACCAGCGAATGTATGAATACAAGGCCTGAATGTACTGCTTGATGCTCGTTGACTGCCGGTTGCGAGGATTGAACCGCTACGTTTTCAATCAGCGCCGACACACTGCCTCCTGTCGGCATTGGTTAATGTATGTTTTTCCGAATTCTGCGGGTCTCTCGATGAGAATCCTTATCATTTGCTCGGTTTGTTGTTAGCGCCTATTGCTTGTGGTGCTAAAAAACCCTAACTTGCCCATCGTGATATCAATATGCGATTGTAAATAAGGATTTTTACCATGAGTTCACTTCAGCAACTGATTGCTCCTTCGCACCGTTTCGACCTCCAATTAAGCCCCGCTAACAGCTATGACGAAATCGAGCTGTTTGTCGAAGAGTTGTCGGATTCGCTGCATTTTGCCAGTGACTGTGCTTCCAGTATTGGTAGCGCCAGCACTACCGGTGGTTGTGCGGGTGGCTGTGTTTCGTCAGCTTCTACTGCAGGTACCTTGTCCTGCATTATCAGTACTGGCAGTTAACTATGCTTCACGAGGCGTTGCTTAAGCCTCTGATACCTTGGCTGAAAACAACTCAATCTGGATACCTGACGGTGTCCGGGCTTAGTCAGTCTTATGCCAAGGTAGAAGTGCTCAAGGATATCAATTTCTCCTTACATCCCGGAGATATTGTGGGTCTGGTCGGTCCCAATGGGGCGGGCAAAACGACCTTGATAGAAACCATACTTGGCTTGTTGCCGTTTGCGTTTGGTCATATCACGTTGTTAGGCGTGGATATCCGAAAGGGATTGTCTACGCAGGTTAAGCAGCGAATTGGTGTGGCGCCCCAATCGTTTACGCTGCCTGCCAATTTGAATGTCGCTGAGATAGTCGACATGTATCAAGTGGTCTATAAGAATGCTCGATCTGCAAAGCAACTTATACAGCAGGTAGGATTGACAGAGCAAAGTAAGGTTCGTTTTGGTCGGTTATCAGGTGGGCAGAAGCGGCGTTTAGCGTTGGCGCTGTCGCTGATTGGTGAGCCTGATGTCATGTTTCTTGATGAGCCGACCGGCGATATCGATCCTCAAGGTCGCCGCTTTATCTGGGATATTATTTTAGAGCAGGAACGCCAAGCCCAGCGTGCCGTGCTTATTGCGACTCACCAGATGGAAGAAGTGGAAGCGCTATGCAATCGTGTGATTATTCTTGATAAGGGGCTCATCCTTGAAGATGATCGCCCCCAAGCGTTGATCGCCAAGTACTGCCCTGACCACTGCATTAACTTTATTACGCCTGCCGGTCTGACTGATGCATTGTTATGTGCCATTCCGCAGGTTGAAATTCGTACTATCGCTGAAGACCCGTATCATTGTTCCGTACGCCTGAAAACACGTAATGTCAGTAGCGATTTATTGCACGTTGCGAATCTTGAAAAAAGCCACCCTGGAATAATCATCCAGCTTCAGATTGCGAAGAGCACCCTCGAAGATGTGTTCATTCAACTGACAGGAAAAGCCCTGCGCGACTGAATCCAGCACGAGTATCGAGGTATTAAGGATGATGCCATGAAGTCTGTTTTAACCGTTTACGCCCGATTGTCCCTGTCTGCCTTCAAAGAGTATTCGCGCGACCTGCTGCCCCTGGTTTTTTCTTTTGCCCTGCCTATGTTTTTTATTATTACCCTGGGCAACAGTTCGGGAACACCTGACAGCGCCAGTAGTATCAAAGTGCTCGTCGTTGGCAATGAAGGCGCCGCCAATCGGGCGTTCAGTGCATTGACTGAGCAGCCGTTGTTTTCGGTAAGGCGAGTTGCGAGCGCTGATCCTGACCTTGTCATCCAGCAACAGCAAGCCACTCTGGTCATCGCTCCAAGCGGTCAACCCAATCCGCCACTGGCGCTCTACAGTACGCGGCAGGGGCAAAGTCTAGCGCCGCTGATTGACAAGCTGCTTGCTGCGCCCGCGGCCGCCACTACCTCTCTGCAACCTCGACTGGTTGCCGAAAACGGATTTGATTATTTCAAGTTCCTGTTCCCCGCCACTGTGGCGTTATCCCTGCTTCAAGTTTCTTTGTTCGGTACAGCGGCACCCATCATTGCGGCACGGGAAAAAGGCATTTATCGGCACTTTGCGGTAGTGCCTATGCCGCGACTGGCGTTATTGATCTCTCAACTCAGCGTGCGCCTGGTCATCGCCATTCTACAAGTTATGTTATTGGTAATCGTCGGGTGTTTGTTTTTTCGAGTGCGCATCGAACAGCCGGTAGCCTTTGGCTTCGTATTGCTGCTGGGTAGCGCAACGCTCGTCACTTACGGTTATGCAATTGCCGGCATCTTCAGTTCATTAAACCTTGCGAATGGTTTTTTATTATTATTGAATTTCTATTGCATGAGTTTTGGCCAGTTGTTCAACGATATTAGTCAGGGGCAGTGGAGTTGGTTGATTCCGACGACACCGGTGGGGCTACTCTCGGACGCGTTGCGGCAAGTGATGTCCGGGCTGGAGGGCGTCTATTCGCTTTCAACCAGTATTCTCGGATTGATTGCCTACCTGATGGTTTCGGCATTTATTGGCGTTAAGTTTTTCCGTTTCAGTCCCAAGGTGAAGTGATGGAAGCAGTTCAGTTGTCGGGTGCACTCAAGCCATTGGAATGGCACTATTACAAGATTTACGTTGGAGGGAACCATGATGCGCTCGATTTTGTTATAACGGACTGTCTGGCGAGTGCGCTGACTCTTGTAGAAAGTGGCAACTGGTTTTATTTACGCTACTTCGATGAAGGAGGCCTGCATTTGCGTTTGCGTGTGCACCTCCACGGCGGTGAGGGCAGTGCACAAGAGCGAGAGTTTTATCATCAGTTGCATGATGGACTTTCGTTGCTTTCCCAGCGCGTCCCCTCGACGTATGTGCCACTGGTGTCTTTCGATGGTTATTCCGTTTTATCGTCCGGAGAAGATTCTTCGATCTATTGCTGCCGCGATCGATATATTGCGGAGTTGGATGTTTTTGGCGGCGAACACGGCATGCCTATTGCCGAAGAAGTTTTCTGCCTATCCAGCGATATTGCCCGTGAAGTATTGCTGCGCGAGTCTCAGGCTGAACTGAGCCGCAAAGACTCTGTCCTGCCTTTTTTTGTAGAGACACTGCAGATGTTTTTGTCTGAGGATGCCTGTGCCGAGTTTTTAGAGCGTTATTCAACCTTCTGGCTTTCCGGCAATCCGGACATCGGTAATTACAAGTCGGCTTTTATCGATAAGGCAAATGCAATGTTGGATGCAAACGAGGCAATTGTCCCGCCAACGCAATCCCAACATCCTTCTATGGCAACACTGATTACGCGTTGGCATAAAGCTATGCGCAATGCGAGGGAGCGCTACAAAAAAGAGTGTCCGCTCTATACCCCGATGCTCGCCGATACGCTGGCCTTTTATTTCGCTCATTTAATGAATAACCGTTTGGGGTTCACCACGTTGGATGAATCTTATCTGGCGATTTTGCTGGCCAAGACTTACGAGCGTGGATTGCACCATGCATCCGCATAATTTTGCGGTTAGCAAAGACCTGGTGGACAAGTACCCTTTTCTGTCGCTATTGGCCCCAGCGGGAGGAGTGGTCAGGTCGGTGCAGACACATTCTTCTCAAGAAATGCACGTACCTCGTTTTCATTCGTTTATTGCGCATTTGGGTAATCTGAATCTGGCTTTTCCCCATGTTTCGGACTACCACGGCAATCGCTCTGGCCGAGTAGAAATGGCCGGGTGCGGGGCCGACGAACGTCCGGAGCTTGCAATGGTTCGTGCTGTCGCCGAAGCAGCAGAACGTTATTCGATGAGCGTCTTCAACAAAGACGACATTGTCACGGCAAGCTTTGCAGAGGTGGGGTCACAAGGCTTGAGTTACGAGAGCATTGCGTGTGGCTCTGCTGCCGAGTACGCGGACCCGCTCAGCCCTTTGAAGCGAATTGACCCGCACGCTCCTGTGCGTTGGGTCTACGGTTATTCGCCGTTGGAAAACCGGCGTAAGCTGGTGCCGCTGATCATGACGCACTTGTTTATACGCCCTTGGCCAAGTGAGCACTTTTGGTTACCCATCTCAACCGGTGTCGCTGCGCATACTGACTTTGCCCAAGCGGCGGTGGCGGCTATCTGCGAAGTCATCGAGCGTGACGCCATCGCCTTGACGTGGTTGCTTCGGCCTACGTTGCCCCGTATCTGGCTGGACGAACCGGCCCCGGCAGAGCATGCGGAAAAGTTCTATCGACTGCGCGAAAGCGGTCTTGAGCAGATGTTCTTCGATGCCACTTCAGAGCTGGGTATTCCTACGGTGTATGGCTTGCAGCTTAAGGAAGGCGATCCGCAAGCGGCGCAATTTATCAATTGCACCACCGGCTTTAATCGGTGGGATGGTTGCGCAAAGTTGATCCGCGAAAGTGCCATGGGGCGCTCGATATTAGCACTGTCGTTACCCATACCCGATGACATGCGTGACTTTGTTGAACTGGAACATGGCGCAATTTACATGGGGCGCGCGGAGCAGCGCCCAGCCTTTGATTTTCTGACGGGCTCTAACGTGGTGATGCCGATCTCCCGGATGAGTCAGCCGAACGTTGTCACGCCGCGCGAACAATTGCGCTACCTGTTGGAGCGCTTGGATGCAGCGGGCATGGAAGTGGTGTTGGTTGACCTGACTACCGATGAATTGCGCGACGCAGGGCTAAGGGTAATTCGCGCTGTAATCCCTGCGCTGATGCCAATGTCCGCTACTTACCGGGCAAGGTATCTGGGTCACCCTCGGATTTTGCAGGCTCAGGCCAGGCAAGCCGAACAATCGGGACGCGCAGTCGAGATCAACCCCTACCCACAACCGTTTGCCTGAGGAACCTGCCATGTTAGTCATCCATCAAGGCGGGTTTGGTCTTGCCGTTGCCCAGGCATTGTTAGAGCGTTGCGTCAGCGGTCGTTCGCTGAGTATCGACGATGCGCTTTCCCACCGCTGGGAAGATGAGAGGAAAGACACATTCGTCGCCTTGGCATTGGGCAGTCTGCATCCCAGTCGAACACGCCGCCTCGCACAGGTGCTTTGGGAGCGGAAACTGACGCATTCGGTCGTGATGCTATCGGATCAAAATCTACTGATCGGACCACTGGTGGCGCCTCCTGATGGGCCATGCTTGCGCTGCGCGATGGCCCGCAGTCTGAGTATGTTCGATACCCCACAGAACGCCAGGCTCGAGAGCAATCGCCAGCTTTACATGGAACACACAGGCACCGCGCAAATACCCGGTTACTTACCCAGCCAGGTGCAAATGGCTGCCGTGAAACTGCTGCAACATGCAGGCGCGGCCCCCGAGCATAGAGGGCGACTGACGGTTATCAGCCTTAATGGCAGCTGGTCGGTGCACACCCGCATAACGGCGTTGCATGGCTGTACTTGTCGTGGCAACACGCTGGTCAGTGTGGCAGAGCGCTGGACTGCGCAATTGGAACGTGACATCGAGGTCGCGCGGCAGATATGAGCGAATGGAGTATGAGCGCGAACCTTTCAGGGCAGCAGTTCGGCGGGCAAGATGAATTATTGGAGCGACTGCCTGCACGCCCAAAGCTATTGCGTGAGTTAGTCGTGGTGCCGGCTGGGCCCGATGCGGTGACTTTTTATGGCACTCAGAAACCACAAACCCTGCGTTGCCCACAGGGGCTGAAGAAACTCAGTGAGTTGCTTGCTCTGCTGGACGGCCGCCACAGTCTCGACGAAATTTCACAAGACCTGGCGTCGCACTTCAGTGGCGGTGTCACAGGGCTGGTATCCCTGTTGTTTCGCTATGGTTTGCTAGAGGACGGCGACGCGCAAAGCGGCAACGATGAGCCTGTGGGCTGCTATGCCGCGCGCTTCTGTGGTTCCTCCGGATATCATGCAAACCGTGACGCAGCCATAGCCCAAGCCGATGCCGTCCGATTACTGGTGGCGTGTCCTCAGCCTGTACGCGCCGCGTTATGCGCCAGCCTTGGAGGCGGCACGCTGGGAACGCTTCGCGTAGTACACAGCGCTGCTGAGGTGGCAGGTTCTGAGCATACTCATGCCCTGCTCGTACTCTCGGGTGGCGTTGAGGATGAAGAACTGCTCAAGGTCGCCGATGCGTTGCATGCCTCGAAAAGACCTTATTTCATCGGTACGCTTGGCAGCGATTGCATGCATCTGGGGCCCTTGGTGTTGCCTGGGCTGTCCGCAAGTCATCGCTGCGCCAGGTTGCAACTCAGCGCACCGGCGCCCTTGGCCGACCCGCTGGAAGCGGAGTTCCAGTGTGCTTACATTGCCCATGAGTGGCTGCAGATTGCATTGGGGTTGTTGACCGAAACCTATCTGAACAAAGTTCGCGTGCATCCTGTTGATAGTCGCGGTGCCTATCCCGTCAACAAACCCATCGCGCGAATCCCCGGCAGCCTTTTTGGAGGGCTTGCGACAGCCGCCTGCCTGGCTCCCGATGATCCGGCGTTTGCCGCTTGGGTGCATCACGTCAGTGTGCGCATGCCTCCCAAGGAGTGGCTAGCTCCGCGCCTGTTCGAAGGCCATTTCAAGATGGCCAATCTAAAGCTTTATGGTGCTCCCGTCACCCGCAGCTATGCGCTGGGAACCCTGACGTTGCCGGCGGCGGCCGAACTTCCTTCACACGCTGGAGGATCGAGTGTGCAAGCAGCGTGCGACGAACCGTCATTGGCGCAGCTGGCGGCGATTCTGCTGTATGCAGTCGGCGAGCAAACGTTGGAAGACGGCAGCCGACGGCGCATCGCGCCCTCGGGGGGAAGCCTGCGCTCATGCAGTTTTTATGTGTTGGTCAATCATTTGGCGCAGCTGGCATCCGGTCTTTATCTTTACGACGGTGAGACTGACTCTTTGATCCCTGTGAAGGTCGCCAGTCTTGTTGCCTTGCGCCAGTTGCTATACGGGACAGAGCACGCACCGTGCCCTGTTTCGCTAGTCGCCTCGAGCCACTTGGGCCGCGTACGCAACAAGTACCAGGATTTCGGCTTTAACCTTGTGCATTGGGATGCCGGTATTGCCTGCCAATACGCCACTCTGGTGGCTTCTGTCTTCGGGTTGAGGGTAGTGCAGCCCGCCTTGCTGCAAGCCGAACGCTGTGCTGAGTTGCTGAACCTCAACACGCAGGAACATGCCCAGATCGCCAGCAGCGTTCTGCATCTTGGCGGGCCGATGTCGGCCCCTGCCAATCAGCTCTTGAGTTCGAGCAGCAGTACCGCGCAGGAGCTGTTGATCGGCGCCGGCCATACTCGTGCGTGTCACGTTGGACAATCCCTTCCAGGCTGGGTGCCTCCAAGCCCAGAGGGTCGCGACAACACGTTGGATGTTGCCTCTTTGCTGCTGGGCCGTCGTGCAACCTATCGTTACGCCGAACAGCCGATCAGTACCTCGTGCCTGGTCAGGCTGGTTGTCAGTGCTCATCGGGCCTTGGTTGCTCACCAAGAACGGGGAGGCCCGAGACTGGACGTCTGGCCCTGGCTGCTGCTGATGCGCCCTGATGGGTCCATGACGCCGGGCATCTACGATTGCCGCAAACCTGCTCCTGAGCAATGGGTGCAGCGCGCAAGCCCGCTGACCCCGGCGATGTTCGCTGAATGCTTCAATCAGCAGGGCTTTCAAAAAGCGGGCGCAGCGTTGGTTTTCATGGCGGATCTGGAGCAAAGCTTCAGTCAGATGGGGCGACCGGTCTACTCACTGCTGTTGCAGCAAGCGGGCGGCGCTGCGGTCGCCACTTGGCTGGAGGCCCTCGCCATGGGGTTGGTCGGTTGCACGGTGGGTGGAATTATTGAGGCTGGCTTCATGCGTCTGGCGGGTACCGACGGCTACTGCGAAACACCGTTGTTCTCATTGGTATTGGGCCATCCGATCGAGGACGGCGCGTGTTGACGTACGCAAGCGAAGCATCCCCCGCCTGCTCATTTAATTCGCGGGTTATCGATGTACAGCCGGATATCGACACGCTGATCCTTGTCGGTGACATGCATAGCCGACCATTAAAGCTGGCAGGTCTTTCCTGCACGCTGGCGTTGGCGATCAAGCGCGGCGCGAGTGAAAGCGAGTTGATCGCCATTTTGGGCCTGGCCTATCCCAACCATCCTGCGGCGCATCATCAGCGAGCCTTGCAGACGTTTATCGGTAAATTGCGCACCGCCGGGTTGCTTGACGAGGATCAGGTGCGCTCCATGGGCCGTTGGTCGATGCCTAATCCGGACCCGTTGGCCGAAGTTCTGGCAGGGCGCTTGCTCACCCTTCCTGCGCGCTTGCGTCGTTGGTTGTTGCGCGGCGCGGTGATCGGGAGTGTGGTAATCATTCTGTTGGCCCTGCAACACCAACCCCACTGGCGCGAATGGGCTCTTTCAACGCCCGTCCATTGGGCAGCCCTTGGCGTGGGAGTGCTGGCGTGGCTGATCCTGCATGAATTGGCGCATGCCGTGGCTTGCCGCATGCATGGTTGCCCCGTGTCGGGCGCCGGGCTGATGCTCAGAGGTTTCCTGCTGCCGTCGCCCTTTATCAATACGTCGGCGATTCATCTGTTCCCTGGTGACGCGATACGTCTGCACGTCGCCATTGCGGGCCCCGTCCTGGATCTGCTGCTGGCCGGCGTGCTTGCCGCCGAGTTGATGCTCATGCCACCAGGCAGTGCTACTGCGGTTGTACAGGCGCTGTTGCAACTGGTGTTGCTCGGCCTGTACTTCAATCTCACCCCATTTCGAATCTCTGATGGGCGCACGGCCTTTGACGTGTATTTCGGCGACATCCGACAGACTTATCAGCCGCGATGGGGGAGGGCGTCTATGTCGGTCATGAATGTTCGTCGCAACGCCTTTGCAGCCTATGCGGCGCTCTACATCATCGTCACGGCTTTCGTCATCATCCAAGTCGCCGGCTGGGCCATTCAATGAGCACTTACGAGACGTGTGCGCTGCCTTCCAAGGGCGTCCAAGATGCAACCACCGAGCTGCGGATCATGCCGTTCGTACTGGTACGCATCGCAGGTTTGCCTGCCACTCACGGCGTTGAGTTGCCTGGGCGGGAAGTCAGTGAGATTGCCGCGCGGCTGCGCTCTGTCGTGGAGCAATTGCACGTGCTGGCCCTTAACCTGGTCAGTGCATTATTCGATGCTGTCGCGCAGCCCTCGGCAACGGCCTATCGCGCAGGGTTATTGCGGGCAAAACGGCAGGTCTTCAACGGCGTTGAACTGCTGGCGAGCGCCGAGCTATTGGCATGGCTCGAACAGCAATTGCCCAATGTTCTCGCACTCTGCCAAACGTATCAGCAGGTATTCAGGACGCGTGCCGAACTGCAGGCGCGTCTGGAGTCGAGCTGCGCTGCGCAACAGGAAACCACTCGAGCAATCTTGCAGGACGCACTGGCGCAGCCGGCTTTCAATCGTGCATTAGGACTGGCCGCGCCGCGGCTGCTGGCCCAATTACAGCTGCCCCTGCAGGCGCATCCGCGCAAACGACGCAAGCAATTGGAGCGCACCGTGATGGCGTTCATGCTGCGTGCGGGAATGAAGGTCAGTCCCTTCAGTAGTTTTGCCTCCACCTGCCAAGCAAACCTGGACCCGACCTGCGAACTGGGCCACCTCCACGCTCATGGCCAAAGGTTGCAGGCAACGTCGCGCTTAAGCCGAAGCGTGGTCGTCGCATTGCGCGAGCAGTTGGCCGAGAGTTCGCTGGCTGACAGCAACAAAGTTGAATTTTGTCTGAATCCAAGCCTGCGTTTTTTGCAGGACGAAAACGCTTTTTTGCGATCGCTTCGTGCCCATGGGCGCGATTATCAAGTGCGGCGCGGCACGCTGTGGAGTGAGGAAAGTTTGCTCAATGCCAGGCTGGCCCCTTCGCTGTGCGCGCTGTTGCAAGGATTGCCCGCGTGTTTTGGTCGGGAAGATTTTTTGCGGCGTCTGCGCCAGATTGAGCGGGAACCGCAGAAAGCTGAACGCCTGCTTAAACAGCTGTTACGCAAAGACATCCTGCGCCTGCTCCCGCAATGGCAGGCACAGGATGATGCACCCGCTTTATTGTTGGCCGATGCCATGCAAGAGCACCCGCAGATGACCGAGCTGGCAGGCCAGCTGCGCCAACTCGATAACCGTGCCCGCACCTTTGCCGACACGCCCACATCCTTGCGTCCTGCATTGCTCAATGAGATTGAGGAGGGCATCGCCGAGCTGCATACCCGACTTGGCAATCGCCACCCTCCACGGCTGGCCAGCAGTGTCTATGAAGATGTGCGCAATAGTGGCCTGACCCTGAGTTTCGGGACGCGGTTTGCCGAGCAGACGTTGCGTCGTGTTGCTGATGTGGTGGGTCGGTACGCGACTATTTCGGCCGAATATCTATGGCTGCGTGAATGCTTCATTGAGCGATTCGCAGAAGGAGGCTGCTGCACGGACGTCGAGGGTTTCTTGCGTGACGTGTGGCCGACCTACTTGGCGTTGGGACAAAACATTCTCAATGGCAACGTTCCACGCCCGGCTCTTGGCCGCGTCGCGCCAGCAGCATTGCGCCTGCCCTTGACGGTGTATTTCCAGCTGGTAACGCCTGACCTGGACGAGGCCCTTAACGGCAAACCGCTGGTGGTGATAAATGGCGCGTACCACCGAGCCGCCTGGCAACTTGCGCGTGGGGCCATTAACAATGGCACGCAGCAGGATCCCTACGAAACTCAGTTGCGCGATTGGATTGTGGACGTTCATCGCCCGATTGCTCCAGCGACCGTCACGGTCAGTGGTGAGTCAAGCAATCTGCAAGCACAGCCGCGGTTGTGCGAGCGGCAGTTATGCCTGGATGAGCAACCTATGCAGGACAGTGACTTGCTGTTGCGGGATATGCAATTGATCCACAACGCCGACACCGGCCTGCTTGAGCTGATCGGCCCGGATCATCAGCCGCTAGCGTTGCAGTACTTGGGCGGCGCTTCGCCGCTGCCGGCCTGGGGGATCAAGTATCTGCTCACGCTGCTGGTCGAGCCCGTCCAGATCGGGCGCCCAGGCGCTGAAATGGTGAGCGCAGGCCACCTCGACGCTGACTTTCGCCACCAGCCACGTCTGGAAGACGACGGCTGTGTGCTGTTGCGGGAAACCTGGTGGTTGCGCTCGCGCATGCTGCTTGAGTGCCTGGAGGGCCTCAGCAGCTCGGCACAGGTCGCTGCGCTGTTACGGCTGTGTGCCGAACATGGCATCCCTGAAGACGTGTTTGTGAACGGTCAATTCGACGATTTTTTTGGTTGGAAATCTTTCGCCGCCGCCAAAACCCGCAAGCCGTTCTGGTGCCGCCTGAGCAATATCGCGTGCATGGACTACTTGCTCGGTTTGGCGCGGGACACTGATTGGCTGGTACTTCGCGAGGCGCTTCCGGCGCCACAAGACAGCTGGCTGAAGATTGACGATAAACCCTGCGTTACGGAGATGCATACGGAAATGGTGCTGGTGGGTGGGCATATGGCCAATGGATGGATCAAATGAGCAGCAGCCGCGATCCTTTGGAGTTATTGAACCGTCCTGTCGGCGCCTTTACGGATGCGTCGGTGCCGGCGGTGCGGCATCGGCCTCGCTGGTTGTGGCTATTGCTGCCGGGCGCAGCGGCGGTCGCCTTCTGTGTATTTTCTGCGCAGCCTCAACCTGTGCCTTTGGCCGATAAACGCGAGGTCGGCACACCGGACTCAGTGGAAACGGCCCCTGTACCCGGTGCGGCCACGCAAATCACCGCTGCAGGTTTTATCAAGGCCGATCAGTTGGCGACGGTTTCCGCCGAGGTGACCGGAACCTTGAAGAAAACCTATGTACGACGCGGTGACCGGGTAAAAAAAGGCGATGCCATTGCCGCTTTGGATACGGCGTCCTTGAGCAGCCAACTGAAGTTTGCGCAAGTTCAACTGAAAGTCGCGCAGAACAACGAGCATCAAGCGCGTGAGCGCTTGCCTCTGGCAGAGGCGCGTTTCCGGCGTATTGAGTTGTTGAAGGACGAACAAGTGGTGCCACCCCAGGACTACGAGGATGCCAAGTCCGAAGTCACCGAGCGCCGTGCGGAGGTGCAGCGCTATGGGCTCCAGGCTGAGTCTGCGGCGATTGATATCCAGGGTCGCCAGATCGATTTGGAGCGCGCGACCATCCGTGCCCCATTCGATGGAATCATTGTTTCCCTAGATGCTGCCGTGGGTGAGGTGGTTTCACCGGTTTCCGCTGCCGGCGGCTTCGCCAGAACGGGCATTGCGACATTAGTCGACACTCGACACTTTTATGCCGAGGTCTGGGTACCTGAAAAGTCCCTGGGGAAACTCGAAAGCCGGCAACGTGTTTCAGTCAAACCCGATGCGTTGCCTGAGCTCGCGGTGGGCGGCAGTGTTGCCTATATATCGCCACTGGTTGACGAGCAACGGGCTGCCGTACTGGTGCGAATTGCCCTGGAGCAAGCCCCGCAAGCCTACAAACACAACATGTCAGTACACGTTGATTTCTTATAAGGAATGCTTTTTTGCAGACGCCCTCAGACGATGAAATCGTGCTGCGCCTCAACGGTGTGGCGCGTGCGCATATCAAAGGTCGCGAACGTATCCGCGTACTGCAGGGCCTGGACCTTGAGGTGCAACGTGGCGAGATGGTCAGCATCATGGGGCCTTCCGGTTCGGGCAAGTCCACGTTGCTGGACGTCATCGCCGGGGTGATCCCGTCTAATGAAGGTGTGGTGGAGCTTGCCGGTCATCGCATGGACGGTAAAAGCGAGTCACTGCGCACCCAGATACGCGCTGCCCATATCGGTTTTGTTTTTCAGTTCTACTGCTTGATTCCGGCTCTGACAGCGGAGGAAAACGTCATGCTGCCGCTGCACTTGTGGAAACTGTCTCGCAAGGAACGGGCACTGCGCGCCGATGCTGCATTAGAGGTGGTGGGCATGACCCATCGGCGGCGTCACCTTCCGGGTGAGCTGTCTGGCGGTGAGCAGCAGCGCATCTCGATTGCCCGTGCAATTGCAGGCAATCCGGACGTGCTGTTATGCGATGAGCCGACCGGAGACTTGAATAAAGAGACTGGCCTGGAAGTGATGGCGATCATTGAGCAATTGAGTCACCACTATCGCAAGGCGGTCGTCGTCGTGACCCATGATCCGAATGTCGCGGCATTAGCCGACCGACATTTGAGGCTGCAACATGGCGTGCTGGTTGATGACAGGCCGAATCTGCGATGAGCGCCAGACTGACCTATATCTGGCGAGGCTTGCGTGGACATCGCGCGCGCTTTGTCCTAGTCGTGGCCTTTATCGCGTTTGGCATGTTGTTACTGCAGTTGGGAGCGGCGCTTGATAACGTCTTTTCCACGCCGCAGCAGGCTCAGACGGACCGAAGGTTGCTGGTTGTCAACGGGCTCAGCCCGCAGATGCCGCTGCCCGATGTGTATTTGGGACGTATTGCCGACCTCGAAGGGGTGGCCGCGGTTACGCACGTCACTTGGGTCGGTGCTTATTTCCGTCATCCCAGTTGGGTGGTGCCTGCCCTGGCGGTGGACAGTGCCAGTTTTCTTACCTTGAATCCCAGCTTACAGGTGGCGCCCAACCAGCTCGCCGAATGGCAACGCACGCGCGATGGCGTGCTGGTGGACCAGCGTTTTGCACAGTTGTACAACCTTGCCGTGGGCGATCGCCTGCCACTGCAATCCAGCGTCTGGGCTATAGATAATGGCGGCCTGCTGGATTTGCGCATCGTGGGAATTGTCATTGATAACACGCCTGAGAACCGTCCAGGACTGTATCTGCATTACAACTTTTTTGATTCCAGCCGCCTTGAAGGCAAGGGCTTGACCAGTTACTTCCTGATCGAGCCGAGTCAGGAGGCCGATGATGGGGCGCTGTCTCAACGGGTCGACGTCCACTTCAGCAACGATAGTATGCGCGGCACGACACAAACGGCTTCCCTGCAGGTGCACATGCGCCAGTTCACCGCGCGCCTGTTCGACTTCGGGCGCGCCATCGCTTTCGTCAGTTACTGCATCTGCCTGTTATTGGCTATTTTGCTGGCGGCCAATCTCTACGTGATCACGCAAAAATCCCTGGCCGATTATCAGATTTTTTACCGGCTCGGATTTTCTCGGCGCTGGGTAATCGTCACCGCGTTTTTTCAATTAACCAGTTACATCGTGTGTGGCGTGTTAGTCAGCATTCTGCTGGGGATTGCTATCCAACGCCTTATCGTATGGTTGCCCGTGGCGGTGCCGGGGGAGATCAGCCTTCATCCGGCGGACTATCTGCGGCTCTTGGCCGTGGGTGGTGTGTTGACCGTGGTCTGTACCGCACCGGCGCTCAGCCGCTTGATCCGCAGAGGTTTTTCCCAATGACTCGCGCTGGACAAACCGCCGCAGCGACTTCGACGTTGAGTAAAACCTGGGTGCTGGTGGTGATCTACCTGCGTCAGTTGCTGCGCAAACCGGTGTATCTAGCGGCAATAGTGCTCAGCTTTACGGTGGTCATGGCGGCCGTGGTCATGACATTCGCCGTACGTGAAGGGTTGCGTGCGACGCTGGATGCCAGTAGCCAACCCGGCTGGTATTTCATGATCAATGCGCACGCCAATACGGAATTGATGAGCCAGGTCACGCGAGCACAGGCACTTAACCTGGAGCAATTACACGACGCCGACGTTGCGCATGTGCGTGGTTATTCCGCGGAGTTGGCGATGCTTACCCGCCAGAAGGCCGACGGGCGCGATAAGGAGCTTATCGTGCGCGGCGTGACTGACGGGGCGTTCAGTCTGGTCAATCCCCTCAGCGGTGCGAACTATGCGCGGATCATCGAAGGTCGAAGGTTCCAGCCCGACAAAAATGAAGTCATCGTCGGGGCCAGTCTACGTAACCACTACCCGGATTTTGCTGTCGGGCACAGCATTCTGTTGAAAGGACAGCCGTGGAAAATCGTCGGTGTATTCACTTCGGGAGGCTCCGTTCGCGAGTCGGAGTTCTGGAGCGACTTGGTTCATCTGCGCACTGATTACGGCCTGGCCCCGGTCTACAGTGTCATCGCATTCGGCGGGCCGCCGGCGTCGGCGGCCAGATACAACGCAACGCTTGCAGACCTGGAAAAAGACACGCTGACCATACGCGACAGCCGTGAGCACTATGCTGGGCAGGCGCAGGACTTGATTGATCTGGTCATGTACTTTGGCCTCGCATTCGCGGTACTCGTCGGCATTGTGGCGGCCACGGGCGTGGCGGCGTTGATCGAGTCTTTATTGATGGACAATGCTGACGATTTGCGTGTGCTGGCGTTGATCGGCTTCGGCCGTGAACGCCTGATCGCCCACCTCGCGCTGATTGGGTTGCTTGGCTTCGCCGGTGGTGTGCTGGGGCTATTCATCTGCCTGTTGTTGTTCTCCGGCATGACGTTTACCACTTACAGCCAGTCCAGGGAACTTGCCTTTTCGATCTCTATCAATCGAGAGGTCATAAGTGCTTCACTCGCCTATTGCGTCCTACTCGGTATGGCTGCCGCCGCCTTGGTGATTCCACGTTTGCAACGTAGGGCCCGGCATGAATAGTCGCTTATCTTGCGTACCTTTGATCCCGCGGGCGTGCATTTTTGGCAACCCCGCCAATGCCCATCCGCAGATTGAACCCAATGGCCTGCGCCTGGCTTGGCTGGCTCCGCACCATGGCGTGGTGAGTATATGGATCGCCCCCATCGACAGGTTGCACGACGCCCGGCCAGTCACGAATGCAGGCACTCGCGGAGTCGGTCTGTATGCCTGGACTTATCTGCCAGAGCATCTTGTGTATCTGCACGACGCAGAAGGTGACGAGAATTACCACATCCATTGCGTCAATACCGAGACTGGGATCGACCGTGACTTGACGCCTTTTGCTGGCGTACGTTCGACGATTGTCGCCATAAGTCGTGAATGTCCGGGCCAGATTCTGATCATGTGCAACAAGCGTTCGCTTGAGCATTTCGATCTGTACAACCTGGACCTGCAGAGCGGTCAGTATGTGCATGCGCTGGAAAACCCAGGGTTCATTTCCTTTGTGCTCGATGGTTTGTATCAGCCTCGTTTTGCGACCCGCTTAGCCGATACCGGCGAGCTTGAGATTCTTCGTTATCAGGGCGCGCAAGGGTGGTCGCCGTGGCTGATTTTTCCAATCGAGGACGTGCGCGTATCCAGGGCACTGATGTTGGCCAAGGACGGAAAACGGCTTTTTCTGCTCGATAGCCGCCAGCGAGATACCGCCGCCTTGACCTGCGTCGACTTGGAGTCGGGCCACGTGCAGGTGATAGCAGAGGACGCTGGAGCGGACATTTGCGACCTGCACTTCGATCTGGTGACCCAGGAGCCCATCCTGTACGGCGTTACGCGTGAGCGTCGGCGTTACACGGCACTGAATGCCGATATACAGGTGGATATCGACTTTCTGGCAGCCTCAGGCATCACCGATTGGCAGTTGATCAATCGCAGTAGGGATGATCGCTTATGGATCATTTCCACTTGCATCGATTGCCGACCGCCGACGATTCAACTGTATGACCGCAATACTCGATTGCTGACGACGGTGATGAGTGCCGAAGCGTATTTCGACACCTCGACACTGGTTCCCATGCAGTGCGTCAGCTTCCGTGCACGAGACGGTCGCGCCTTGATCGCGTATCTCACGCGTCCACCTGCAACCACCGCTCGTGGCCCGATGGTGCTGCTGGTTCACGGTGGACCTTGGGCTCGCGATGAGTACGGATTCAATAGCTACCATCAATGGCTCGCCAATCGCGGCTACAACGTGATGAGTGTGAACTTCCGTGGCTCCACCGGGCTGGGCAAAACCTTCATCAATGCCGGTGACGGCGAGTGGGGGCGCAAGATGGACGATGACTTGCTCGACGCAGTTGAGTGGGCGGTATGCGAAGGCGTTGCCGACCCGATGCGCGTGGCGATCATGGGCGTCAGTTATGGGGGCTATGCCGTTTTAGCGGGCATGACCCGTAGTGCTGATCGCTATGCCTGCGGCGTCGACCTCTGCGGGCCCACCAATCTGGAAACCTTCATCGACTCGATCCCTGTCTACTGGGCGAGTCTGCGGTCCGCATTCATACAAGCCATCGGTGATCCGCAAACCACAGCAGGCCTTGCACTGCTGCGAGAGCGCTCGCCGATTCATCATGTGCACACACTCAGTAAACCGCTGCTTGTGGGGCATGGCGCCCATGATGTGAGGGTGCGTCGAAACGAAAGCGATCAACTGTGCGAGGCCTTGCGCGCCAACGATATCCCCGTGACTTATCTGCTTTTTCCTGACGAGGGCCACGGCCTGCAACGACCGGGCAACATGCTCTACTTCAATGCCGTCGCCGAAACGTTCCTGGCGCGGTATCTCGGTGGGCGCGCAGAGCCGATCAGTGACGAAGAACGCAGCAATAGCAGTGCTCAGTACCTCATGCAAGCGGAGGACGATTGCCGATAGGGATCGGCTGCAAGACCCATAAAAATATAACGATGAAGTACTAACCGAGATTCCCCGATGGATCAAAATATCTTTAACAAGGATGTGATGGCCTTTAATCAAAGGCATTTCCTGCGCAACACGCTCTCTGTGCTGTCTTTGTACTGGAACAGCGAAGAGAAAGTCTTTGCCTGGTGCGCTTCAGTTTCATTGGTTGTGCTCTCGCTGCTCGCCGTTGTGACGGCGTTGGCGATCAACGAATGGTACAAGCACTTTTACAATGCTGTTCAGGACCATGACGCGGCACAATTCTACCGCCTGGTGTTGGTGTCGCTGGCCATCATCTCGTTTTCCGTCGCACGATCCGTTGTGATTACGTATCTGGTCGACGTCTTTGCACTTAAATGGCGCCGCTGGTTGACCAACCACTATCTTAGCGAATGGGTCGTCACCTCGAGTCGGCCTGACCACGTGGAGCATTGTGTCGATAATCCTGATCAGCGAATCGCCGAAGACATCAATAAATTCACCTTTGAAACCATCGACCTTGCCTGTGGCCTGATTTACACGCTGGCGAGTGTCATATCGTTCAGTGTGGTGCTGATCGGCATTTCGGGCGATGCAACGTTCGTGGGCATTACTATCCCGGCCTACATGTTCTGGGCTGCTATTTTGTATGCCCTGGTGGGTACCTACATCAGCCAGAAAATCGGCTTCAAACTGGTGTCGCTCAGTAGCAACCAACAGCGCTCCGAGGCGGACCTTCGTTATTTTCTAATCCGCTTTCGCAATGCGTCGTCTATTCCCGAGGCCGGCACCCGTCGACACGCCGAGAAAAATCATCTAAGCGAAAAGCTTGAAGTCAGCCTGGCCAATATGCGCCTGACCATTGGCGTAAAAATGCGTTTGTCGCTTTTCACCGAAAGTTACAGCCAGCTGTCTCTACTGTTCAGCAGTTTGTTGGCTGTGCCGCGTTTTTTTTCCGGCAGCATCATGTTCGGCGATGTCATGCAGATCAACTCGGCTTTCGGCAACCTTTGCGAAAACCTGAGTTGGGTGATTAACGCCTATCACCGGCTTGCCGACTGGAAAGCCACCACCGATCGACTGATTTCATTCGATGGTGCCCTTACATCGGCCTCAGTGGCGGGGTGTTATCCAGGTTTTATGGGCGGCTCAAGCGTCCTTCCCATCAATGAGCCCATCAGGGAGGGTGCCCATTCATGATAGCCAAGCAATTGAAGGACCTGCCGGAGGTGTTTGTGCCCTTCGAAACGACCAGGGTCGATGGCGGTGAGGTCATTTATCGTAATGGTGAAATCGACTGCGGCCTGAGCCATGCCGAGTTGCTTTCTGAATACAGCTATATCGTCAGCGAGCCACCTCACGCCGCTGATTACGCCCTCGACAAGAAAGTTTTTTTTGCCGAGCGCTACGGCGGTGATGGCTTGTTGAATAACGGCGGCGGCGGGCGGTGTGGTTTCGATGGGCGCTTTCATTCAAAAGGTATTGGGCCTAATCCTTTGGTCGGGATCAGGCCACCGGATGGTTATGGCAACTCGCATGCCAATGGCTTTCTTTCACTGAATACGGCGGTGTATGAGTCGATTTGGGCAGAAATCATTCATCTTGCGCTTCCCTATGGCGCCGTTAGAACCGTGGCAATCATCGATCTGCGTGTGGAGTTTGAAGAGCCCGATGAACGCCATCCACGCGGCTTATTGGTCAGGATGCCTGCCGTGCGGCCGGCTCACTTCATCAGAGCCATTTATTACAAGGAAAAAAAATTCGACGAACTGAGCGAGGACGCCAAACGCGTCAAGGCCGCGGTGAACAAGTTAGTCGCGTTTTTACCGCAATCGAGTCTGACTCAGCCGTCTGAAAGTCTTACTGAGCGACTGGGCACAGGGCTGGACGAGCTGGCGAAGCGCTACGCCCGGCAATTTGCAGTGGCTCGGGCAAAGCGAATTTTTCATCAAAGTATCAGCGCCTCCAATGTAACGCTGGAGGGCGCCTGGATGGACCTGGCAGGGGCTACCGCGTTTTCAGAGCGTATGTGGTGGGAGGGCTTCACGGTCGGTCAATTCACGACGGAATATCTGCCGGCCCTCGGCAGTATTCAAGAGATGGGCTATTACCTTGGGAAGTACAAGGTTGTCAGCCCTGAAGCCGCACAAACCATGGTCGACACAGCGCTGGCGAGCTTTTCAAACGAGTATGAAGTAACGCTGTCACTCTACACGGCGGTGAGCGCTGGTTTCCCTTTGTCGCTGCTTGAGGATGTCGTGGCTGATCGATTGTTTTTGGAATTCTCGACGTGTTTGAGCGCGGTATTGGCGTTCGATACCTTTGAAGTGATTTCTCTGCACACCACCGCAGGCTGGCAGGGTTACGAGTATTGGGCCGCTCGGTTATATATTCAGTTATTGAAGAACAAGAGCACGGATGTCGTTCAGGGTTTCAGTTGGGCGTGTTCCGATGTTGCGTTGGTCAGAAAAATGGTAGAGAGCTACGATCGTCTTTTTGAGCTGCTGTTTTCCAAGGCGCAATCATTCGAGGTCAGGTATAACCATTTTGTTGCGTATATGGCGATGAATATCACGCGCTTGAACCGGCGTGCTTTTGTTTTGGAGCTGGCGCCGTTGCGGCAAAAAATAGCCGCGGTTAACCGTGCAGACCCTGATGCCTATCCACGATTATTTAATCAGGCCGTCAGTGCAGCAACGCTCGCCTTTTGCGATGAGCGCGACTTCACCACTGTGTTTTGGGCCAGTGGGAAAACCATCATCCGATTTAATGCGCTGGATGGACGCTTTTACATCGAGAACGAGAGCGGGATGCAGATGCACGCCAATGGGCTGCATGAACTGGACCTGCCAGCGGATGTGATCAACGACGCTGTGGCTTTTTATGCCGACGTGGAGGCGTTATTAAATGCGTAAAAAAGTTAAGGTTTTTACCCTTTGTCGAAAGCAAAGCTACGTCGATAAGGCCGCACTGATAGGGTTTGCCTGCTGGGTTGCGATGGAAAGCCAGATGAAACGCGAGCTTAAGTTGATGGATGTCCGGGCCTGGATTGTACCGGCCATCAATCATCAGCAAATACTGTTTTTCTTTGACGATTTTGATCGGCCGATTGGCTATATCACCTGGGCCAATTTAGCTCCCGATACCGAACAACGGTTGTTGAAAGCCCCTGATTTTTCGCTGCACGACGCTGAGTGGGATGAGGGGCGCCGCACGTGGATTATTGACTGTTGTTTTCTGGAGGGCAGGGCAGGGCATGCCGAACCGGAAATCCACCGATTATTGAAGGCTGAAGGGATTGATAAGATTTTCTGGACGCGCCGAGACGAAAACAACGTAGTGAAGGCCATTATTGAAAACGTGCTTCATTAAGCCCGGACGTGTCTACGAAACTTGGGGTGATTCACACTGCATTAAATAGAGGTTGGCCACCAGCTGCTGACTAGATTATCCAATGAGCGGCTTCCCTGTAGTTGTTGAGTGATTGCTCAAAAAAGAGTTGCCATGCGTGTCAGCTTTTGTGAAGAGAGATCCAGATCAGGTGATCTTTGCGAGCTGGCATAGCGGCCACTAACCGCAATGCTGAAAAAACCGCCCTACTAGGGCGGTTTTTTTGCCCTCAGAAAAGTTAAATTTCAGTCATAGGTGATGGCACTGCAGATGCCTAGCACGACTTACGACGCAAAAAACTACGATATTTGAAGGCCGCTTTGATCATTTCAAAACCGCGAACAGTTTTCTCACAGATGATCGAATCTGGGAGCGCGCTGGACTACCGTTTACTAGTCGGCGGGTAAATACTCGTAAGGGCCAGGAGGGCAGTGATGGCGATGCAGTACGGTTCCCGAGTCCTATCTGCCATTCCTATATTTGTCGGCAACGAAATCGGGAATCAGCGTGAATTCTCGATGAGTCGTGATTAGGTAAACAGAAGCTAATCAGATGGGCGAAATGAGTAGGGCTACACAAGCTCTTCGTGCGGCTCGAAAGATTGTATTTTTCACGGGGACAGGTATTTCAGCAGAGAGTGGCATTCCCACTTTCGGGGATAAGCTCACCGGGCATTGGACAAAACATGATGTATTACAACTACATGGAAGCTTGGCCACACCGATCTGCTTCGCATGCAAGCGTCCTGCGAATCTGATCGTGCCGTCGAGTTATGGCTGCCCGCCGACCGGGCCGACCCAACAGTTGCTTGATCAACTCGGGCGCCACGGGCAGCGGCCGGCGCATATCCACTTCTTCATCTCGGCCCCGGGTTATCGTCACCTGACCACGCAGATCAACCTGTCGGATGACCCGTACGTGCACGACGATTTTGCGTATGCCACACGCGATGAACTGATCGCCGATGGCGCTGGAGTTGGGCGTGCAAGGGCGCTTTGCGCGGATTGATTTCGACTTTGAGCTGCAGGTGGCCGCTGCACCGGTAGAGCAGAAGCGCATGCAGCGCGTTCGTGCGCTCGAGAATTGAGCGCGGTAGGGCAGGAGCGGGTGCGACTGAAACTAGGCCGAGGCAGCCCGGCGCGCGTTGGGGCCCTACTGGATCAATGGTTGGAGCGGTTGGTCCTTACTGGCCGTCGCCCCATCAGGCCTAACACGCCGTCGATGGGCATTCTAGCTGGTGGAACACGTTGCCAAAACGGTGGCAGACGCTGGGGGAGTCACCCACCAACTTGCGCTTGGCATGGGGGGCTTAAACGTGGCGACCTGAGTGCCATGGGCATGGGGCGCTCGGACTACGAAACCTTCATGGCGCAGGAGCCGCAAGACCAACGTAATGCCTTCCGGGTACTGGCGCGCAGCGGTGATTTGCCGAGCGAGCTGCTGATGGCGGGTGAACATGTCCCCGCCGAAACGGTTGCGATTCTACGCAAGTCGATCGTGGATAACTCGGCAGCGTTGATCAACAGCATCAGCCAAGGTTGAAAAACTTAACGTCGTGTCCGGGATTAGTTGACCACTACATGCACCGTTTGCATGGATAAGTTACTCATGCTCCACGTTCCCCACAGCCAGAGACAGCGAATCACCAAGAATGCGCCATAAAGCGGTAAGACGCCGACAGTAGGTGCCTTCACTACAGTAAATCAACTCGACATGAAGACTGTCGATAACCGCGATATAAGCATCCTGAAACATCGAAATCTCGTTCGCCGACAGTGCTGGATACCTGTTCTCAAGGCTTGCGCCAAAGCGTTCGCGAAGACGATCCAGATAGGCTTCAAAGCCACTTGCAACCGATGCCTTTAACTCCGAAGGCGGAAAGAATGCAGTGCGCAGCAGGAAACGCAGAGCTGCGGAAGACTCGTAGCGGTTTGAAAGATTGTCCGTGTACAGCTTGCCAGGCTCGTCATCATTCGCCGGGACGCTTGCAAACATCTCTTCGATATAGTGCCTCTCCGTCGCCAGCGCCAGATTCAGCACGGCGTTGAACAGATCATCCTTGCTCTTGAAGTGCGCGTATAACGAGGGCTTGCGCATACCTGCCACGACAGCGATTTCATTGAGCGACGAGGCGTCGTATCCCCGCTCAGCGAAATGCACCAGAGCGATATCACAGATTCTGCTTGCCGAAGGGCTCAGCACTTTCATCGGGATGACCTTTTAATTCAATGATTTAACGCGGTGATGTGCTCGGCTCTGCCTTCGCGCACACTGCCCCAGGTCAGCGCACCCACCATAACGGCGCAGACTATCAGGAATGCGCACCAGGCAGTGGCGCCATAGCTGCTCGCCCAACCGGTCAACGGTGTGGCGAAGGCCGAGATGCCAAGCTGAAACGCGCCGAGCAATGCAGCCGTTGAACCCAGGGCAGTGGTTTGCGAAGACATCACCAGCGTCATCAGTGAGGTTTCTGCAATCCCCAATCCAAGCAGTGCTACCGCGACACCGGCAGCCAGCCAGTACAAACTAGAACCAGATACTGCTGCGCCGTAGGCCATGACAGAACCTGCGAAGATGCAAAAAGCTCCAGCCGTTGCCATGCGGGCCAAACCGTACTTGCCCACCAGTCTGGTCGCCACGACCGCCCCTATGAGAATCGCGATGCCGGTTGCGCCAAACAGCGTACCGAACTGGGCAGCAGGCAGTCCGTACTCCTTCTGATAAACAAATGTAGCGCCGCCCACATAGGCAAAGAGAAAGAAGAACACTGCTGACAGCGCTAAGGCGGGCCTTAGAAAACGACCGTCTTTTGCGATGCGCGCATACGTGCGTATCGCCAGTCGCATATTCAATGGCTCGCGCTTTTGCATTGGTAGTGTTTCAGGCAAAACAGCCATCGAATTCACCGCCACCAGCGCACCGAGAACAGCCAGTACCAGCATGACGGCCCGCCATCCGAAATGCGCCTCAATGTAACCACCCAACCCCGGGGCGATGATGGGAGCAACACCTTGAATGGTCAGCAGCAGGCCAAAAAGTTTTGCTGCCTGAACGCCCTGAGTGACGTCACGCACCATGCTCATGATGACTACCAACGTCAAAGCACTGCCTATCCCTTGGGCAAATCGTGCCACGAGTAGCCACTCAAGGGTTGGTGCCGCTCCTGCAGCCAGCGCACTCAAACTGAACAGCAACAAGCCTGCTATCAGTGGACGTCGACGGCCAAAGGCGTCAACTACCGGCCCGAACAGCAATTGCCCAAGCCCCATTGCCAACAAAAAGACCGTGAGCGTCAGCTGAATGCTGGCAACACTGGTCGAATAATCAACCGCCATTTCGGGCAGGCTTGGCAAATACATATCGACGGCTGAGGGCCCCAGTGCGGCGATGGCGCCCAAGGCAATGGCAAACTTTAGTGAAGGATTGCCGAAATGACTCTTTTCCATAACAAACTCATGATTGGCTTCCTATCGGAAGGTAGGAGGTAGCGAGAAGTTAACGAGAACCCAGAGGCAAGGTCAAGCCGTAATTTTCTTAGGGGCCAGGCATCATCGCCAGCGCTCCGCGCAAGGCATGCGCACGTAAGTGTTTTAGGCTTCAGTTCAAAGTGTTTTTTTCAAGAAGCGGCTGAAAATGAGCGGGATTTCTGAAACATTATTTTTAAGCGATCAAGGTAAGCGACTCAGTTCGCAGAAACGGGTTGGCCAAATCGATCACGCTGCGTTCGAGCCTAGTGCGCTGGATGTATCGACAGACGCTGTCACCTTGCGCACCAGCGATGGGAAAGCTGAGAGGGTGGCCATGTTGGCCCGCACGCCAACGGAACACTTAGCGCCAATGGCCGTAACTGTGTGGACGGAATCAGGGTTCAAATTGAACTCCGTGAGAGCCAGACTTGCCTGCGAACTAGGCGCCTTGGTATATCAGGCAAACCGCGTCATCGCTCTCGCGGGCAAGCCTGCTCCAACAGATGGCCCCCAATACCTCTTACAAGCGAAACCTCGACACCATGCTGTTCAGGTCTACCGCCAGGCGGGTCAACTCGCCGCTGGCGGCGCTCGTCTGGGCGGCGCCGTTGGAAGATTGCGTCGACAGGTCCCGGATGTTGACCAAGTTGCGGTCCACTTCACGGGCGACTGCAGCCTGTTCTTCCGCAGCGGCGGCGATGACCAGGTTACGCTCGTTGATCTCGATCACTGCGGTGTTGATGGTTTCCAACGCCAGGCCTGCGCCTTTCGCGATGTTCAGGGTAGATTCAGCACGGTCAGTGCTGTTACGCATTGAACTGACTGCTTTTTGGGTACCGCCTTGAATTCTGCCAACCATGCGTTCAATTTCGCTGGTGGACTGTTGAGTGCGATGGGCCAAAGCGCGTACTTCATCGGCGACAACCGCGAAGCCGCGACCGGCTTCACCGGCCCTGGCCGCTTCGATAGCTGCGTTCAGCGCCAGCAGGTTGGTCTGATCCGCCAAGCCACGAATCACGTCCAGAACCTTGCCGATGTCGCGGGACTCTTCCGCAAGATTACCAATCAGATCGGCGGTGCTTTGCACATCCCCGCTCATGCGTTCGATAGCGTTGACGGTTTCGTGAACCAGATCCCGGCCATCGCCTGCTGACGCCGTCGCGTTTTTTGACGCCTCGGAAGTGCTCACTGCGTTACGCGCCACTTCTTCGACGGCGCTGGTCATTTCGTTGACTGCAGTCGCAGCTTGCTCTATTTCGTTGTCCTGCTGCGCAAGGCCACGGGCGCTTTCATCGGTAACTGCGTTCAGCTCCTCGGCAGCGGAAGCCAGTTGTGTTGCGGATCCGGAAATACGCATCAAGGTATCGCGCAGTTTCTCTTGCATCTTTTGCATGGCGAGCAGCAACCGGCCCGCTTCGTCAGTGCCATCAACCTTTATCGGTCGGGTCAGATTACCTTCGGCGATGGTTTCAGCCGCTTCAAGTGCCAACGCTATCGGTTGGGTGATGCTCTTGGTCAGCATCCAGGCAAACAGCATAGTCAGTAGCGAGGCAATAATGAGGAGGCCGACAACCCAGTTGAACGCAGAGCTGTACTGGTCAGCAGCGGATTGATTGATGATAGCCAGCTGGGCGTTATTGAAGTCAGTAAGCTTATTCAACGCTACGTTGATCTGCTCAGCGTTAGCCGCAGATTCGGCGTTCAGCACGCGCGTTAGCTCCTGCAGATCGCCAGCCCGACTGAGGGTAACAAGGCGCGTTTCAATTTTGCGATATTCACCCATCAGCCGCATATAGTCGTTGTAGTCGGATTGCTCTACAGGAGATGAAATCAGTTTGGCGTATGCTGCCTGCGACTTGTTAAGTTGTTGGTTTTGTTCCTCAAGTAATTCGATGGTCCTGTTCTGAATATTCGGTTCGCGATCAGTCAACAGCCGATGCGATAAAACCCGCATACGGACGCCCGTCACCGTGAGAGCATTCAGGGTCTGAAAGCTAGGGACGCCATTTATCGCGATATCGTCGCCAGCTGCTCGGATCTTGCTCATCTGAGACAAGGCGAAGAGGCCGAGAATCAGCATGAGCGCGCCTATCAGGGAGAACCCCAGAAATGCGCGCGGAGCAATGTTAATTGTTCTTATTGTCATGGTTTTCCCAGATCGTGGAATGTGCTCCCCGCAAGCAGCGGCGGATGGCCCAGCGCATAAGTTTTTATCGGTCGCTTGATGACACACTTGAGCGAAAACAGCTGTGTGCCGCATATTAAAACTGATATTGCCCACTCACCAACTTGCAGACATCGACTGATGGTGGCCCGATGCAGCCCGATGGCGACAATCTTCAACCCAAACGACCTGGACGCGACGTTCGTTCAGTTGGTAGAGACGCGCTAACAAGGTTGCATATTTCTCTTGCAGAATCAGTTCTAGAGGCTGCAGCAGCGTGGTAGAAGATGCTGTGCATAATGGTACTCAAGGATAGGGGATGGTCGGTTCGATGCCGGCGAACACCGCGCCAGCGCCGTCGTAAGTCGCTTCGCCGAGGAAAGCATGCTGTGTCACCACCATGGAGTCGCGTACGATCCATTGCAGACGATTGTCATTGAAGATGGCTGCAGTCCCCGCCAGTCGATAAGCCTTCATGACTACGTCCGCTCCGGTATGAGCGGCATGGGTGGCGCTGAGGCGTAATAAGTTAGTCTGCTGCAGGGTCACCGCATTACCGGCGATGAGCGAAGCCCATACAGCTTCGGCGGATTCGTAGAAAAACGCCTGGGCGCTTCGCAGCATCGCCTCTGCCTTACCCAGTTCGCTGCGATAATAAGCTCGATCACCCAAGCGCGGGGCACCGGTGACAGTCTTGGTGCTGCCCGACATTGCGATCACCAAGTCCAGTGCTGCGCGTGCCAGCCCAAGGTTAACGGCGGCGTGAACTTGCGCCTGGTAGGAAACGGACGGGTAATGATAGAGGGGCTCGTCAATTGTGGAGGCACTGCCCCGCACGAAAGTCCACTCGCGTTGGATGTTCTTTTGGTGCAATTTGAGGTCATGGCTCCCCGTCCCTTGCATCCCGACAACATTCCAGTTGTCGACGATCTGCACTTCGCTTGCCGGGAACACAGCGGTCAGCGGTTTGCCTGCCGTCGGTCCTCCACCGTTGGCCGATGTGCCACCTATGCCTACACCAATCCAGTTGGCGCCTTTGCACCCACTAGCAAACCGCCAGTGCCCGCTGACTTCCCAGCCATTTTCAGTCTCTTTGGCGGGTTGTAGAGGGTAAAGGCCGCCAGCATAGACCTGGTCTGGCCCGTTGGCATAAATCAACGCTTGGGTTGCCGGGGGGAGTGCCGCCAGGTAGATGTTGGCTGAGCCGAACGCGGTCACCCAACCGACCGAACCGTCGGCTTCGGAAACCCGCTCTACGATGCGTAGGAACTCGGCTGGAGGCAGCGCATCGCCACCGAAACATTTGGGAGTACTGGCGCGGAAGATACCCACTGCTTTCATTTTTTCGATCATGTCTAAAGGGACATGGGAGCGTTGGTTAAACTCGCTGCGACGCTCGGCAATCTCCGCAATCACATCATCCAGGGAAACCGCCTTGATGCTGATTGGAGCGCCTTTACGTGTGTCACGATAATCGAAATTGTTTTTGCTGTTCATGTTTATTGTTCTCTGGCTAGGGTGTTTGCATACACGTTCAGAATGCGTGGACTGATAAGAAAAAATCAAATTCGAAATATGAATAAGGTAAATAATCCGTGGGAATTAACTGTCGTGCCATGCGCCTCTAAAGGGGAGGGCGTTTAAGTGCGACGGCTATTCCTGCTGTCAATAGTGCGTATGAGTAAAGCGAATTTGACCGAATGAACAATCCCTCTCAACATGGATTCACCAAGTCAATAATTAACAGGTGAAGGTTATGGTTAGCGATCAATCAAAACAACATTTCCGGCAAGCGCTGTCATTGTTGTCTGCGGCGGTGAATATCATTACTACCGATGGCCCCCATGGTCGCTTCGGATTAACTGCGAGTGCGGTCTGTTCGGTCACTGATACGCCCCCAACATTATTGGTTTGCATCAACCGTAACAGTTCAATTCATGAAGCGTTGCTGGGCAACAGGGCGTTGTGCGTAAATATACTGACCGGTGATCTGGAGGGTGTTGCGCGACAGTTTGCTGGTATGACCGACCTGCCGCCTGCTGAACGTTTTGCCGGCCAGGATTGGCGGACAGGCTCCTCGGGCCTACCGGTGTTGAACGACGCCCTAGCAAGCCTCGAAGGAAACATAGTAGATATCAAGGAAGTCGGATCGCATTCGGTATTATTTGTAGAAATTAACCAAATTCAGGTCCGTGAAGAGGGGGAGAGTCTGATTTACTTTGGGAGAAACTTTCACCGTCTGGGGCGGGCTGCAGCCGTCAACGTACAGACGTCGGCATCCTGAATAATTGCAGTTCCCCATTCGTGGGTTACAGGGTTTATAAAGAATGCTCGCACGCCTCATTTCATATGAACTCCAGTATGGCTGCCGGAGGCAAACAGACTAATGATTAACCGGCGCAGCCAGGTTATCCCGGCATCCGATAGGAAACGGCTATGGCAATAAAGTCCCACCGAGATAGGTGGCAATTCGATGGGCAGACTCAGCAGCCGATAGCGCTGGTCGTGGTTTAGCTGCATGGCAATGGCACGCGGCAGAATCAATGCCAGATCAGTGTTGGCAACGATTTTCGGGGCAATCGTGAAGTTAGGCACTTTCAGAGCGATTTCGCGAGCAATGCCGGCCTTTCCGAATGCTGCATCGGCGGTTACGCCATGGCCGGTAATATTGCTCGAAACGTCAACATAGCGCAGGGCGAGTATGTCCTGAACGCTCAATTCATCTTCCTGAAAAGGATGGCCGTCGCGCAACAGACAAATGAATTCGTCGTCTAGCAAGTTTTCGTGGATGCACTCTTCACCAAGCTCTACCAGATAGCCTATCGCGATATCTATATCACCTTTGCGCAATGCCATAGCCAGTTGCTCTATAGGCATTTGACGCACATCCAGGCGTACTTTCGGCGCCTCGCGCGCTAGCACTTCCATCACCGTCGGTAGCACATAAAGTTGCGACATATCCGACATGGAGATGCGAAAAGTACGATCCGCTGTTTTCGGTTCAAAGTTCGAAAACATCATTAATGCGCTTTGAATAATAATCAGCGCATGTTCAATGGGGCCGTGCAGGCGAATAGCTGCGTCAGTCGGCTCCATCGACGTTGCTGTTCGTACGAACAGCGGATCGTCAAACACATCGCGTAGTCGACGCAGTGCGTGACTGACGGCGGGCTGGCTGAGGTGTAGGCGTTCGGCCGCGATTGTCAGGCTGCGGTATTCCCAAATAGCCACAAAAGTCCTGAGAAGATTCAGATCGATCGTGGCCATGTTGATGTGCGTCATTTATTTACCACGAGCCTTACGCGTGATGCTGGAAAAGACGCCGTCGCGGTATATCCAAGCATGTATCAGCGCTGCGCAAAGATGTCCTAACACAAGCAGAAACAGAACCCAGGCGAATAACCCATGTGCGGCCCGAAACCAAGCGTAAAGCGCGGAGCTGACAGGAGCAATGGGTGGAAGGTTCCAGCCCGCGAACATGGTGACAGGCCAATTTCCGGCAGAGAGCGTGGCCCAACCGAGCAGTGGCAGGCAGAGCATCAGCAAGTAGAGCAATAGATGCGAAACATGCGCCGCCATTGCCTGCCAGTACGGTACGCTGGCAGGCAATGGCGGCGTGGTGCTTAAAAGCCGATTGCCTAGACGCAGGATAGCCAAAAGAAGAATGGCGATTCCCAGAGGCCTATGAAGATCAATGAGCCAGGGACGCAGGCTCAGAGAAGACATCATGCCTACACCTATAAATAGCATAGCCAGGATAAGGACAGCCATGAGCCAATGGAGAAGCCGTGCCGCGAAGTTGAAACTTTGCACACCGGTGTGCTTCTGCTGGGTATGCATTATTTGATTTCCTTTTTGCCAACCGCGTCAGTGGCTTTACCAAAACCTATTTCTCGTAATCGGGCGTTATAGGACTGGGAGTAAATACCCGCACGGGCTGCAAGCACCGGATCGTCTGAAAGCGCTATTCCTGAAGGTACAAGCGTCGGGTCAAAGTTAATGTCACGACATGCCCCATGAGTTTGCTCTACCACCTGGTTGACCTCTAACGTCCCAGCGATTACCTCCTTGCGGTTGCTCGGCCATGGTTGAGAAGGGTCGTTCACCGGATCTCCCGCCTCGGCCAGTTGGAATACCAGATCCCAGTACAAGGGTGCTACACCCACACGCTGAGTTATTTCATCAAACAGGAAGTCATGACTGGCTTGCGCATGAGCCTCTTTGCTCAACATCTCTACCGCCGCATGAGGGCGCATGGACCAGCGCACAGGTTGACGCTTTCCATCCGCTGCAATGAGTACGAAGGCGTTGATGGAATTATATTCGGTTCCTGCAAAACTGGCCGGCCAAGTCGCGTTCGCCTCTCGCTCTACAGACTTGCGAGCCTCTGGATATTTTTGAAAAAACGCGGCCACCTTGTCCGGGGCTGGTTGTCCAGTGGCAGCCACCGGTTCAAAGGCCTCGACCTGCGCCAGGAAACCCTCGGCATCCCGAGTCGCGAAGTAGGGTTCGTTGTTGAGCTTCATTCGCCACTGTGACTTGTCGTCGCCTACCAGCATGAGTGCCATGCTGACGGTCGCCGTCGAATTGTCCGCCGCATGCGGGTCCACGGTGCCGATTGAAAAACGCCCGACGGCTGGGATGTTGGCCGGTAGAAAAATACGTGAGGTCGACAGAGGGACGGCCTCGCCGCTCGCATGAAAAGTCCCACTGAAACACATACCCTTACCGTGGGCCCGTCGATAGCCTGGTGGAAAATTATCCAGGGAGTCACCCAGAAACTCTTTTGTGGTAACGCCGGTGCCTAAGAATCCTCCTGCCCAGGCAAAAGCCAGCACGAGAGCAGTCGCGATACTGAATATGCCCAACAACGGCACTCGATATTTCCATAAACCCTGAAGGTTATTCTTAAGCATAAAATTCTCAGCTGCACGTTGTCAGGCAGCGCTGGATTGAAACTGCCGAATGGCTAGCGCCAACACTAACCGGCGCAAAGCAGTAGTCATGTGTAAGACAGGGGGATTTGAACCGCCGATACGGCAAGAAAAAATCCCGGTGGGCTCAATGGGTTTGCTTGAGCGGCAACGCATGACAATCCCTGCGCCATAGCCTGTGTGTCATCACATTGCTGAGGACGGCCAAGGCAAATGACGCCGGCGATGCACCGCTTTTGACGTTATATGTCCAGCACCAATCGTGGAGACTTTGATCGTGAACAGCATACCAATATCGTATCGTTCGCCGCTTTTTCATCAGCAGTGAGATACACATCGCGATGGTCTGGTTCACCCTCTAAAACATCACAGAGGCATGTGCCACAAACACCCTGCTCGCAGGATATTTCGATATCAATACCTACTTCAGCCAGTGCTTGATAAATGGTCTGCCCGGTCATGACATTGACGGTTTTACCGCTGCGCGCCGCCACAACCTCAAAACCAGACCCATTGGTATCAATGTCGGCCTGAAAGTATTCGCGGTGAATGTGTGCATCAGGGTAGCCGAGTTCGAGAGCATTATTGATAACCCACTTCATAAAACCTCCCGGTCCACATGTATAGATGTGAGCCGTGTCCTGGCTGCCTCCTAATACGCGTTTGAGGTCCAGTTGGCTTTCAGGTTCATCGTCGAAGTGCAGCTGGACAGCTTGGGAAAATCCGGAGAGCTCCAACTCTTCAAGAAACGCACTTCGGCTACGTGAGCGTGCGCAATAATGCATCTCAAACGCCTTTCCCCTGGCTTCAAGCGCATAGGCCATGGCCAGCATCGGTGTGATGCCAATACCCCCTCCGAGCAGGATTGAACGTTCGGCATTCAAGTCCAGCGGGAAATGGTTACGAGGCAGGCTTATGTTTACCTTTACGCCTTCAAGTAATTCCTGATGGACTGCAATGGACCCACCCCTGGATTGAGGATCTCTCAATACCCCAAGGCGATAAATGCCTGCGTCAGCGGGATCGCCGCACAACGAATATTGGCGGATCACATTTGAGGGTAGGTGCACATCAATATGGGCACCGGCCTCAAAGGTCGGTAAATTGCCGCGGTCTGCCCGCGCCAGCTCGATGACGACCACATCATCACCTTGCAGCACTCGTTTAAGCACGACTACGTTTAGGAGTTCATTCATCGGGTAATACCTGTACGCACGCGGGAAGACAATTCATATTGATGGTTTAAAAAAGCTCGCCAATCTTCATTCAGACTGATCAAAAACACGCATAACACCGGCCTTGAGTGACGTGTGAGCGAGTAAGCCTTCTTCACCCAATTCATGACCTGCGCCTGAATCCTTCATGCCGCCGAAGGGGAGACTGAGATCCAGCACATTGTGGTTATTGATCCAGATAGTGCCTGCCTTCACGCCGCCGAAGAAACTCGTGATCCGATCAACGTTTTTGGTCCAGATACTGGCCCCCAAACCAAATGAGGTCGCATTGGCGCGCTGGATAACCTCACGGTCGTCCTTGAAGGAAAAGGCTGTTAGCACCGGCCCAAAAATCTCCTTTTGGGATGTGATGCTGTTGTTTGTAAGGTCGGTCAAAATGGTAGGCTGAATATAAGCGCCAGGGCTGTTGATCGTTTCGCCCCCACACAGTAATTCTGCACCGGACTCAAGGCCCTGGTGGATCATGCTCATCACCTTGTCGCGGTGGGCGTGATGAACGAGTGGACCCATCTGCGAACTTAAATCCAGACCCGGGCCAATTTTGATGGTCCGTGCGATTTCAGCGACTCCCGCAGTGACTTCGGCGTAGTGGCGTTCGTGGACGTACAGCCGAGAACCTGCGCAGCAGTTTTGACCATGATTGCCGAAAATAGCCCAGGCAGCGCCGGGAATAGCGATGTTCAGATCGGCATCTTCGGCGATGACGACCGGTGACTTACCGCCGAGTTCAAGCGTGTATTTTTTCATCAGGGGCGCTGCTATTGCGGCGATTCGTTTCCCTGTCTCAGTCGAGCCTGTAAAACTTATCTTGTCCACGCCAGGGTGCTCAACAAGCGCCGCACCTACTTCATGACCTAGGCCGGTAATGACATTGACAACTCCAGGTGGAATGCCAGCTTCATTACACAGCTCCGCCAGGCGCAAAGTAGTGAACGGGGTTTGCTCAGCGGGCTTGAGAACAACAGTGCACCCCGTTGCAAGAACAGGTGCCAATTTCCAGACCGCTTGGCAAAGCGGAACGTTCCACGGGGTAATTGCTGCGACGACACCCAGTGGCGATCGTTTTGTGAAACCAAAGAATTTTTGATCCGGCAGGTAAGGAACGGACAGATCCAGGGTTTTTCCAGAGATTTTGGTGGACCACCCGGCCATATAACGCAGCGTATAAACCGACAGGTCCGCATCGAATGCGCGAGTGTTTCGAATAAGGCGGCCACTGCTGAGCGTCTCGAGTTCAGAAAGCTCCTGAGCATTTTCCGCAATCAGATCAGCGAGCCGCAGCATCAAAGCTTCACGTTGATAGGGTCTCATTCTGGACCAGGCGCTGTCTTCAAATGCCTTGCGTGCAGCGGCCACTGCCAGGTCGACGTCAAATTGGTCTGCCTGTGCGATTTGACCTAATTCAAGACCGTTACTAGGATCGGCGATAGAAAAGTATTTTTCTGAATGCGGGTCCCTGAACTCACCATTAATGAAGATTTGGGTACGTTTGCCGATCTTGGATTTAGCCCCAGCGGTGAGGTGTTCGTAGTTATTTGCCAATGTCATGATCGAATGCCCATTGTTATTGTTTCAGGGGCCGCTATCGTACTAGCGGAATATAAAGGAAATTAATATCCCGCACCGTCACGAGTTGGACAATGACAGCAGAGGTACCTATTGTTGCCCTTGCTGCAACAAAGGCGAATCATCCAGGTGGTGCGTCCAATGTCTCACTTGCGTTTAGGGCGGATTGGTTTTTGCTGATCGTGCCCTAGGTCGTGGACCACGACTGCACTAAGCTGAGACGATGACGATATCGGGTAAAACAGTAGTGCATCTGACCGGGCAGGTATATCTAGCCTGTATGGAATACAAGCAAGTATGGTCTTTAAGGCGAATTAAGAGTGTTGTATAATTTCTGCAATTTTTAGGTAAAAAGGAAATTCTCAATGAGGGTTGCTAAAAACAATCAAAAGACTGAAGAGAAACGTACGGCTATTTTGGTCGAGGCAAGGATGGTATTTCTCGACTCGGGAAATGCTGGATTCAGTATGAGAAGCGTGGCTAAAAAAGTCGATATGTCGCTGAGTCATCTTCAATATTTTTTTCCGACCAAAGATCAACTATTTTTGGAGATGGTCAGGTATACCGTAAATGACTATCTGAAAAATTATAAACTCATCATGATGGAGTCCTATAATAGTCCCGAACAACAGATGTGTGCTGTGTTGGATTATTTGTTTAGCGATCTCATGCGACTGGATGTTACAGCTATCTTCGTCGAGCTCTGGGGGATGGCACTCCGGGATGTAGAGGCGCGCCTTTTTCAGCGTAAACTGTACAGAGTCAATAGGCGAAAATTTTCGACAATCCTTACCAGGGTTTACCCTGATGCATCGCGTGAGACCATCAAGCGGGTCGCAACCCAGGTGCTGTTACACATCGATGGCATTATGGTGCTTTACATGGTGGATTGGCCGGATGCGCAGAATTATGAGCGAATAGTTCAAGACGCTAAATCCATCATATGGAGAATCATGGAAAACATCGCTCAGAAAAAAGAGGCTAGTCAACTGCCGTAGCTATGGCATTTTTCCGAACCAAGAAAATCTTATTGGGATTTCTGCTGGTGCAGTCACGGATGCGCCGAATCTGTGCGTTTATCGCCATTGCCAAGTAATGCACCAAATCACGCGAAAGAGGGGACAGCTTCCTGGATTGGCGCGAAATAATTTGTACTTGTGTTACATTCAATGCGTGATAATCGATAGGAATAGCTTTTAATGTACCGTTGCATAACTCATCAATGACGGGAAAGTCACTGAGTATTGTCGAGGCTATGCCATTGCGCGTGAGGTCCAACATTATCTTCAGTGAGTTTGAAGTAATGTAAGGCTGGAAGTGAGCGCTGCTTTCACTTTGCAACTGATCAATAATTCCTCTGATCCGGTACTCAGGCGGGGGTAGAACAATATCTTCCTCAGCCAGGTCTTGAAGACTGAGTATCGATCTGCCCGCCAGCGGATGGTCGGGGTGGACAATAGCTCTCATGGGTTGATCGAAAGAATGGAGCCTATTGATGTTGGTGGTCTTGGTCGGGGAAAACACCAATCCTATGTCTGCTTCGTCTTCAGCGACCATTCGCTCAACTTCGTGAGAGGGCGCAATCAACAGCTCAGTGTGCGATTGTCGGTTAGCTTTGAAAAATTGATAAAGCTCACCTATGGCCTGAGTACTGAGTAATCCTTCGCCCACCGCAATGCTGGTTCTATTTAAATATCCTTCTTTGAGTTGGCCGAGTTTTTTCAAAAGTTGATTGTGATGACCCATACGCTCAACATAATAATCAACTGCAGCCTGACCAGCGGCGGTCAGGCAGATCCTGTGAGTACCTTCTTGTATGAGCTGAATACCTAGATCGGACTCCAGTTTCGCAATCTGTCGACTGATGGAGGAGACGGCGAGCTCCAGCTCTTCGGCCGCCGCGCGCATGGTTCCCAGTCTGGAGCTCAAATACAGATACTTGAAGCGTTGATCTTGAAGCTCAGTTTGGGAATTCATCATGGGTGCCTCGCACGGTTCGCATCATCAAGTTTTTTATTATGCTGACGAATCTATGCTAGTGAATGCCGGGAAGCAATACTGCGGGCTAGTTTTTTTGGTCAGTGACCTACAATACTTTTATAGCTTTTTGATCTAAGGGGCGTTTCTGTCTGCGCCGAAATTTGCGGTTCCAGGTTGCACGTTTAACGTTCTATGGAGCTCTTGATTGCGGAGGTACCCCTGATTTCCTGGCTTGATCAGCTGTGCTGGCGCTTGAGGTGATACGGTGCGGGATTAACTATGGGTGTGTCGCCAGTGACGAGATCAGCGACCAGTTGTCCGGCTGCTGGAGAGGTGCCAAAACCATGCCCTGAGAATCCGGAAGCAAGCGTCAAGCCCGGGATTTTATCCACGGGGGATATCACTGGGAGGCCGTCCGGCGTTACATCGATCATGCCAGCCCATTCGAGCTCTATGGTGGCTTTTTTAAAAGCGGGCCAAGCTTCAGTGAGATTGCGTAATGCAGCCCGATTCAGTCCGTGATTGACCTTTGGGTCTATTGTCCGTCTCTGCTCGAAAGCAGAGGTACCTTGGTCAGAATTGCGTCGCGACAGGGCCAGTTCTGTCATGAAATCTCGTCCCAGGGAAAGATTCATGTTTTTCCATTGGGAACGCAGTGTGGAAAAGTAGTGATGCCCGATCAGCAAGCTGTCAGGTACGATCGGCACCATGAAAGCTCCCCGGTTCGTGATGATGTATCCGCCGTCCTGGTGTTTGCGAAAAGAGATATCTGGAGTGCCTACTGCGACTTCAGTCATGCCCTCTATCGTCAGAGGAGCCGTTCGAAGGACTGAGGCGACTACCGGTAACGTCAACAGGGGAACACCGCAGGTAGCCAGGAAGCGTCTTGACCACATGCCGCCGGAAAGGATTACGTTATCGCAACGCACTTCCCCCCGCTCGGTTACAACACCGCTTACTCTGCCTGCCGACATGGATAGCGTTCGCACCGCGCAGTTCTCCACGATGATAACGCCTTTAGCGATAGCCGCCCGTGCGATGGCACTGCTGGCAAGAGTAGGTTCTGCTCGGCCATCAGAGGCTGTGTAAATTCCGCCTGCCCAATCGACGGTGCACCCTGGAGAAATATCAACGATTTCTCTCGCCGTGACCAGGCGTGAGTCGAGCGAGGCATCAGCGACTGAGTTCAACCATTCTTGATGTGAAGCCATTTCCCCGGCTGAGCTGGCGGTATACAAAATACCCGTCTGTCTGTAGCCAACATCGGCATTGAGCCGTTGTGCCATGGTGCTCCATAGTTTTTCTGCGGCGATTGAAAGAGGGAGGTCCAGTTTGGCCCGCCCCATTTTCCTGATCCACCCCAGATTTCGCGAGGATTGTTCGCCAGCAATTCGGCCCTTTTCAAGTACTGTGACGGGGATGCCACGTTCTGCCAGCGACAATGCCGCAGTGAGTCCGATAATGCCCCCTCCGATCACCACCACTGTCGTGGCGGCAGGAAGAACGACAGAAGTCTGAACGGGAGAGATAGAGGGGGCCAAGTTTCTTGTCCTTGATACTGTATACGTTATCGAAAGTGCACTGAATCGCTACGCCCTGAGGCTGCTAAGTGTCACGTATTGTTATGAGTAATCGTGATTTCTTTGACATTGGCCTTTGAGACCCCGCGATAGGCGGTGACTTCAATTTCAATTTTGTATATCTCAGATCCCAGAGGAGGGCTGGTCAGCGTCAGCGTTGGATTAATACCGCGCATTTTTTCTGCGTAGGTGGCCATTACGATATCTATGTCCTTCGCAAACGGTATGAACACGCGCGCGGCAACGATATCGCCAAGCGAAGCGTCAACGGCCGAAAGGGCATGTTCTATATTGGCCAAGACTTGAAGGGTCTGCTCAGCCGGGTCTTCGGGCATTTCCTTTGTGGCGGGATTGCGGCCGGCGGTATTGGATACGAAAATCAGATCGCCGACGGCGATGAGGCGCGAATAGCTACCCAGCTCCTCAAACTTGGATCCGGTTTTAACTTTAATAACGTCGATAACTTCTTTCATGTGGAGTGTCCGGTATTCAATGAAAACTCAGAAGGCGCGGTGGCCGTGCGGGATCAACTTAGCGTTGGGGTTTCCCAGAGATTAAGTTTGACGCCTATGCCTTTTTCGCAGGCATTGCGATAAATCACGGTGCCCCACGCAACGTCTTCTACCGGCATACCGCCGACGGACATGATGATGATTTCATCGTCGTTTTTGCGGCCAGGTGCTTCACCGACAACAATCTTGCCCAGATCCTCGAGCTGGTCAGGTGACATTTTTCCTTCGTCTATCAGATCCAGGAATTGGATGCCCACTACTGGCACGATGTTGTGCACTGGCTTGGGATTTTCTTCATGCCATGCCTGGTAGAGAGAAGGATTGTCCAGAACCTTGCGGATGTCGGGTGACTGCATGCCTTCATCGATACTCGTCAAGGCGGGCATGGACAGAAACGTACCAGGGCTTAACCATTCACGCTTCACCACAGGATAGGCAGAGGCATCGCCAATTGCTCCGGAATTGCAGAATGTGACGATGTCACAGTCGCGTACCACAGCTTCGTTGGTGTCAACCACATGAATGTTGACAATCTGCGGAAAAGTCTCACGAACCCACGATGTAAACGCATCGATATTTTTTTGGCCGCGTCCTTTGACTTTAACTGTGTCAATCTCAGGACATTCGGCAACGAATGCCGAAAGTGAGGTCTTCGCCATCACACCTGGACCCAGGATGCCAACCACCTTCGAATTCTTTTTGGCCAGATGGCGGGCGCCTACGCCAGGCACGGCGCCTGTTCGATAAGCAGAAAGAAGATTCGCTGACATGATTGCCAGAGGAGCGCCCGTATCGGCATCGTTGAGTACGAACAGAAGGATGGAGCGGGGGAGGCCCTTCTCTCTATTCGCGATGTTGGATCCGTACCATTTCATCCCGGCTGTTCGAAATTGACCGCCAAGGTACGCAGGCATCGCCATGAAGCGTCGATCGGGGGTAGGTTTGGGCATGTCCGGAAAAGGTGAGTCTTCGGGAAATACCACCACAGATCCGTGGGAGTTGTTATTGGGACCTGCCATCCTGTAGTCGCCGTGGTACATCAGGGAAAACATTTCTTCCATCGTGTCAACACAGGCTGCCATATTGGTGACGCCCGCCTGAATCATGTCCGGTTCGGAGAGGTAAATGAAATCAATATTTGGTAAGTTGTGCATAGTCGTTGATGCTCATTTTGAAATACTGCTCTTGCCGCTGATACGAACCTTTCTCAGCGGGGACGTGATCTGACCGGTTGCGCTCTAACCCTCAACGCCGTTGTCATTCTGAATCGAACGGTCCAAATCGCAGGGCCTTCGAATAATCGGGTGAGCCATGACGGTTATGCGCTTTTTTCGGCGCTTAACTGCTCCAAATCAGCCTTGGAGCATTCGGCATGAGTTCTGGCGCTCAAGCTAAACTAGGTAACAGACCACGCTTATCCTACAGTTCGTTTTTTTGAACTCGATGACATTCGAGGCGACACTTGTTGTGGTAATGACAACGCTTGCGCTAGCGGGGTATAGCGGCTATTCCGGTCAAGCACCGATCAACATCATTGCCTAAAAAGCAACATGATCCCTGGTTGCTGTGATTGTGGCCCGATTTCTATGTCAGTAATTTCCTTGTCTTGTTTTTGCAGATTCGACAGGAGCCTTTTCATGATTTCCCCCATTTCTGACATTTCCCTGCTGGAAGAGCGTATTCGGGTACTTGAGGCCGAATCTACGGTTCGCCATTTACTGAATCGGTATATGTTTTTGTGCGACGTTCCCGGGCCTGAAACACGTGAAAGCGAGCTGGGCCAATTGTTCTGCCAGGACGCAGTTTGGCAGGGGGTCGGTTCTCGGTATGCCCTTAAGTTTGGTCGTGTAGGCGGACGCAAAGCGATAGTGGCGATGCTCATGAGTTACCTGCCGCCGGCTCCACACTTTCTGTCAAATATGCACTTTCTTTCCGGTGAGCAGATATCTGTCGATGGTTTTCAAGCCAAAGGCCGATGGGTAATGCAGCAACTCAGTCGCTACGAGTCTGGCCAATCAGGATCAATTGTCGCCGCCCTCAGCGTGGAATTTCTCTGGGAGGCAGACGCCTGGCGCATCTCCTCTTTTTCAACTGAACGCGTTGATGCCTTTCGTCTCGAGAATGTCCAGGGGGCGTCACTGTGAGCCCGCTGGTCATTGAAGGTTGCATCGGGGGGCCAGGTCGGACGGTCGCCATCAAGGATTCTTTGGATGTGGCAGGTTGGCCAACACGGTGTGGGAGTCGTGCTTTCGAACACGCCCCGCCAGCCCAAAACCATGCAACTGTTGTGAAGGCGCTTCTCGACGATGGTTGGCAAATCATTGGCAAGACTGTGCTGCATGAGCTGGCTTTCGGTGTGACCGGTATCAACGAGTGGGCTGGAACGCCAGTTAATCCACAGGCACCAGATCGGATACCTGGTGGCTCTTCCAGTGGCTCAGCGGTCATCGTTGCTCAGGGAAATGTGGATGTGGCATTGGGTACTGATACAGGAGGTTCTGTGCGCATGCCGGCTGCTTGCTGTGGGGTCTTGGGTCTCAAGCCATCGTTCGGTCGTTTGAGTCGTCACGGTGTGTATCCGGCCTCCAGTTCTCTTGATGTTGTAGGACCCATGGCTCGTGATCTCGAGACGCTCGTGGCCGCGATGACTTCAATGGACTCAACTTTCTCGGCGCATAAGCCTCTCGGGAAATTTCGGGTAGGTTTAGTCAATGTCTCTTGCGATCCTGCGATTGAGCAAGCCATACGGAACGAGATGAATCGTCGCGGCTGGGCCTGGGAAGTCGTCACGCTGCCGCTTCTTGATCAGGCATTCGAAGCTGCATTGACCGTCATTAATGCTGAAACGTGGGCTGCTTATAGTCATTACACCGGCCAGGCTTTACTGGGTGCCGATATTGAGGCGAGGTTACTGCGTGCGGCCGACACTGATGCCGTGGCCGTACAAGCAGCGAATGCGGTGCGCATGGCATTCAGCGAACAGGTAGACCATTTGCTGGAACGCTTCGATACACTCGTCCTTCCGAGTTTGCCTCGTCTGCCACCGCTATTGGTCGATGTGTGCAAGGGTGAATCGGTGATCGATCTGACGCGCTTCCTCAGGCCGTTCAACTTGAGCGGGCACCCTGCATTGAGTGTGCCAATTCCCTATCCGGGTTCCTCCATTAAAACCGGCCTGCAACTCATCGGAGCAAAGGGTGACGATGCACGTCTGTGTGCCATTGCTGGTGCGTTCCTTTGAATAAATCAGCGTTCGTCATCGAGCGCAGCAAGCACGCGGGTCAGGCGGTGCAATCAGCAGGCGGTGCAAGCAAAAAGTGACTCAGTTCCTTCTCGGGCGACCAAGGACCTGATCAGGGATGTCACCCAAAAGGTTGCAGCGTTGCAATCTGTACAACGAATGTCGCTTACGGTGTCATCGTTTCCGCGGCGAAGTACTGCAAGGATACCGGTAGGCCGTACACCGCTATGAAGCCGGCGACATGTGATGCGCAATCTACATCGCGCCGACAATTAGAAGGATACGCTTGAACCAGATTCAATCCGATTGCCACGGCCAGGAATATACACTGCACATTGATGCCTCATTGAATAGGCGTCATGAATCGTGTCATCGAAGACAAGTTCCTGAGTACCCGCCTTTTGGCAAGATAAGCGTTTGGTGAACTTGGCAACGAGTGGAGAGCGATATAAAGAATAGCCAGGCTGCGGTTTTCAGGGGCAGCGCGCAGGTATTGCTTGCGCTTGAGGAGCGCTCGCGTTGGTCCGCAAGGATGCTGCTGCATCGATTTATTTCCGTTATTCATAAAATAATTAGAGTGGAGAATTGGGATGACAGAGCTATCCGAGCCCCTATCTGCAGATGTGCCTGCAGGCGGCCAGCAATTAGAAGGTAATCTAAGTGCTTATAAAATCGCGTTATTGGTGATTGCAGCCGCAGGACCGTTAGGGGCGGTTCTCACCGCAGCCCCTATTGCTTTTGAGCACGGTAATGGCGCTGGCCTTGCCGGAGCATTCCTGCTGGCAGGAATTCTGATGATTTTTTTCTCGATAGGGTATGGCGAATTAATCCGGGCGATCCCGGGGGCCGGCGCATTTTACAAATACCTCACGGTGATCTTTGGACGGGGCGTAGGAGCGGGGGCGGCATGGGTTGCCTTAGCCTCTTATCTGGCGATTACCACGGCGATTGCTGTGGCGTCCGGGTATTACACGAATATGACCCTGCAAGGGTTTGGTATTGATATCGGCTGGGCAGCATGGACCGTCTTATATGTGGGGGCGATCTGTTACCTGGGTCGGGCGAATATTGATTTTGCCGCAAAGATCCTCGTGCCTTTGGTGCTTGCAGAGTTCTTTGTGCTTTTTCTACTGGGTATTTCCATATTCTTGGATAAAGGTCTTAACGCCCTCCCGGTTCAAGCCATCTCGGTAGACGCAATAATGTTGCCGGGGCTGGGGGTTGGGCTCATGGTGGCGCTGGCATCATTCCTCGGTGTCGAGTCCGCCGCGCTTTATGCGATGGAAGCCAGGAAGCCAGCAAAAACCATTCCGCATGCCACTCGTTTGGCGGTCGTTTTGGTAGGCGTCGCCTACTTGATCATTATCTGGCTGATCATCGGTGAGGTTGGGTTTGACTCCATCAAGGACGAGGCAGCAATAGCGAAGGGCGGGTTGGTCATTAATCTGTTCACGACTCGTCTGGGTAGCACGATGGCGACGATTGTTTCCCTCATGCTCTGCACCAGCAACTTTTGCTGTTTGTTGTCACTGCATAATGCTGCGACGCGCTATGTTCAAGTTTTGGCCAAAGACAGACACTTGCCGAATGTGCTTTCACATGTTCATGAAACGAAAAAATCTCCAGCCAATGCTAGTCTTCTTGTAACCGTGCTCGTTGCGCTGACCATTATCGTCTCTTCCTCCCTGGGCTATGACGCCTTTGTATTTTTGTTTCCCGTAACGGTGGCATTGTCGACGCTTGGATTGATAGGGCTTCAGACATTTGTCACATTGGGGGTCGTCGTTCACTTCAAAAAAGCCAACGATAAACGGTATTTTAAAACATTACTCTGCCCACTCATCGCACTGGCGGGTCTTAGTACTGCCGTTTATCTTATCTACGATAATTACGGCATGCTAACGGGCAGTGAATCTGCCTGGGTCAATGGCACTCCATTACTTCTGGTTGTCTTGTTTCTCTACGGGATAATCAAGGGGCGCTTCAGGAAAGCTGACTCCTCCGGGATCAAATGATATAGGCCTTACCTAAACCGCCGTTAAGCTTGATCCAGGTGGGCTTACGCTTGTTGTCTTTAAAACAATAAACCTCTCGCGGTCGGCGGTTGATGAGCTGTGGGTGCGGGCTTAAGGTTATTTAAAAATGACTCTCGTCACATTGCGATAGAAAGGTAATTAATTGTGAGCGATTTAATTAACGTTGTCGGGTTTGATATGGAGCCCGCAAGCTTGGTCAAGCACGACCGCGTGCACACCTCGTTGTACACCGACGCCAAGCTGTTTGACATGGAACTGGAAAAGATTTTCTACAGTACCTGGGTCTGGGTCGCGCACGTCAGCGAGATCCCGGAGGCGGGCAGCTACAAAAGCACCTACATCGGCAAGCAGCCGGTGATCGTGGTGCGCGACCGCAAGAAACAGGTCCATGTGCACCTCAACCGCTGCCGCCATCGCGGCGCTACGGTATGCGAACACAAGAAGGGCAAGACCAACAGCTTTGTCTGCCCATATCACGGCTGGAGTTACGCGCTGGATGGTTCACTGCGTGGTGTGCCGAGCCCTGAAAGCTACGGTGATTGCCTGGATAAGGGCGAGCTGCCTCTGGTCAGCCTGCGTGTTGAAGAATACGCGGGCATGCTGTTTGCCACGCTCAAGGATGACATCGAACCATTGGTCGACTTCCTCGGGCCTGCCAAGAAATGGATCGACCTTTTCATGAAGCAGGGCGCCGGTTACCCGATCAAGGTCCCAGGCGAGCACCGTTTTCGCTTTCCGGGCAACTGGAAAATCCAGCTGGAAAATACCACAGACGCTTACCACTTCCCTCTGGTGCACAAGTCATTCCTGGCATCGGTTGATGAGCAAACCCTCAAACTGTTCGACTTCGTTGAAGGGCCGGGTTACGTCGAAGACCTTGGTAACGGGCACAGCGTAATGGTGATGATCCCCGACCTGGTGGATCTTGAAGCCGATCTCGACAAACCGATTCCGGAGCGCTTCGAGGAGCTTGCTGCGCAATTGCGCGAAGACGGTATCGAAGAGCAGCAAGTGCGCCGTATTGTTCGTGCTGTCGGTGGCTCGGGTTTCAATCTTAACCTGTTCCCCAACGTTGCCTGTTCCATGGCGTTTTTCCGCGCGCTGCAACCGATATCGGTGACAGAAACAGAAATTCATCACTCGGTAATCACCATGGACGGCGGCCCTGCTATAGCCAACCGCTACCGCCTGCGTTTGCATGAGCACTTCCAGGGTCCGATGGGCTTTGGTACTCCGGACGATTCCGAAGCCTGGGAGCGTGTGCAGAAAGGCGCCAGTGCTGGCGAAGACCTGTGGATCATGTTGAACCGTGGCCTGCCGGGTGAGAAACCGACCGAAGACGGGCTGGTCAGCGACGTAAGCGCCGAGACCGGCATGCGCGCTGCTTACCAGCAGTGGAAAAAGATGATGACGGCAGAGACTAAGTAAATGAACCTGCAATTACTGAACCAAGTCACCGCTTTTATCTGGGCTGAAGGCGACATGCTCGACCATGGCGAATTCGACACCTGGTTGAGCCTGTGGAACGAAAAGGGTACTTACATTATCCCGATCAATCCCAAGGAAGAAGACTTCGAAAACACCCTCAACTACGCCTATGACAATCATCACATGCGTCAGTTACGAATCCAGCGTCTGACCGGAGGTGATTCGATTTCCACCAGCCCGCAGCCGCGTACCGTGCGCACCCTGTCACGTTTTCGTGTGCTGTTCGAAAGCGATGAAAAAGTGACGGTCCGTTGCGCGCAAAACGTGCGCGAGTTCCGTAAGGACTCGCTCAAACATTACAGCGCGGACATCGTCTACGAGCTTGAACGCGTCAGTGACACTTTCAAGATTCAGCGTAAGTTGATTCGTTTGATCAACGCTGACGACGCGCTCGCTGGGATAGGTTATATACTTTAAGTTAACAGTTCGGGTGCCGAAGACGAGGAGTGTCCGAACTGTTTCTGCCGACTATAACAGTGGTGCCTTCTGACACTCGCCAAGCGTTTTGATCGGAAGGCACTTTGTCGGGGTTGAACAGGGTCTACTGAGGGTGTCGGTTATAGATTTAAATATCAGTCTCTGTAGAGGCGGGTGTTTTCTGTCGGGTCAGCATACTCAAATTTTTAGCCCTTCTTATACGTGGCACAGGCTCTACAGAAAAAGCACGTCAGACTCGATTGTTGTACAGATAATAATGCTCATGTTAGGCCTGCTAGAGAGGTATTCAAGCAAGATATCGCGAGGAGGTGAAGATTTAAAAAAACGCAACAGATGTTTAAAGCATAGACTGCGCAACTATTAATCGGTAGCTGGCATTGACTACCCCAACGACTGCAGAATCCTGGCGGCATTTAAATGCAGGTGAGGAATAGCCCATTTAATGTATCGCTTAACCCAATAAAAAAAATGGAAATGCAACCATGCGTCGATATTCCCTGCTTCACTTTTGTACCCTCGCTGCACTGTTCAATGCAACAACTCCCGCGGGCGCTTATGAGCTTTTTTCCCGAGATGACACCCATCTCAATGCTAACTTGGATGCGGTTTTTGGCGTTTTCCACAGTCGTGAAAGTTATCCAGCCTCTGGCCGGTTAACACAGGGGGCGTCCTCATGGCGAGAGGGCTACATCAAGTACGGCGTGAGCGGCGATCAGGGATTGCGAGGCGCAGGGACGGCCTATGGTGCCTTCTCACTGGTCAGTTCGGCCACTTGGGGGGACGGGGACGCTGCTGGCTACACTGATGGATCTGAGCGCACCACCAAGATTGAAGATGCTTATTTGGGATGGCGCTCGGGCAACCTGGTTGAAGTCCTTGGCAAAGACGGCATCGACTTTTCATTCGGTCGACAGAATATTGCAGTGGGCGACGGCTTCCTTATTCAGGGCGATGCCTTCAGTGCAGGTCGCGGCCTCGGCGACGGACAGTACAATCGTGGAGGTGCTTTCTACGTGGCTGCCCGCAAAGCGTTCGATAAGACAGCCGTGTTGCGCATTGGCGGTAAAGAGGGCTGGCGTGGCGATCTGATGTGGCTTAAATCCGATAACCCCTCTCAGGCCAATACCGAGATGTACGTCGGTACGCTGGAACACGTGGCTGCAGCCGGTACGGTTGGCCTGACGTACATCAACACCACGAAAATCGCTGAACAGTACGCTTCGCCCCTGCAGCTTGAGCGTGAAGGCATGAAGACCTACAGCGTGCGCGCAGTGGGTAATGCTGGCGTGGAAAACCTGTTTTTGTCGGGTGAATACGCCAGGCAAAACAAACCGAATGCGGCGAATGAGGACGCTTGGTATCTGGAAGCAGGGTGGACCTTTGCTGATGCTCCGTGGAGGCCGAGCGCCAGCTATCGCTACAGCCGCTTTTCAGAAGGTTATGACACCTTGTTTTATGGGACGGGTCGTGGCTACGGCACATGGTTCCAGGGTGAAGTGGCCAGTAACTATGCCGGCCCCTTCAACAATAACGCTCGTATCCAGAATGTTACGTTCAAGGTCAATCCTTTGGAAAGCCTGACCCTCGGAGCCATGTACTTTAATTACGACACCATCGATCGTAACGTGAGTAACACCGATGGTCATGAAATCGACTTGTATGCCGAATGGCGCGTTAATCAGCACTTGACCGTTTTGCCGTTGTTAGGCATCTACCAGCCAGACAAGAGCGCAGAGAAGGGGGGGACGCAGTTGGGTAACAACGATACAAATGTGTACACCCAGTTGGTGTTTTCTACGACATTTTGATACCTGGCAGGTGACTGATGTCACCTGTTTTTGTTCCTCGCCGTTTAGATAAAGTTGTATCCCTGCACACGCCATAGCTCACCGTCGGATCGCCGAGTTTTGCCTGGCAAACGTTCTGTACTTCTTGCGAGATCTAGCTTGATCAAAGAAAAGCATGACGTAAATAACGCAGTCAGCACTAGAAACCGGCAGAGCGTTTCATCCGTGCGCCTGGAATAGTTTCCACTTTTGCTCCTTGGTGGAGGTGCCCTCGTTCCCGAGGGCACCCTTTTTAGACAGCCACTCTTTTTGAGCGGTTCTTGGCCGCTTTATTCTGGCGTTGCGTTTCCCAAGACTATTTCGTCTGGAGCACTCACGATTTTAGCCCCATCGACTTTCCTGACAGCGTCGCCGCGACATCGAGCATCATTTCGCGCCAACGCCGAGGGCCGGCTTGAAGCTTGATGTCCGAAATTTACAATACCGTCACCAACCGCACGCCGATACTCGACCTCGATAGCGTGGGAGCAGTCGATACCTCCTTCAGTCGAGAATAATAATGTCCACTACCACAAACATAGACTTGATCTACTTGTCCGAGCGCGTATCGCTTCGATCGTTTCTGATTTGACCCAAACCTCATGCCACTGTAGGAGCGAGGTTGCTCGCTCCTACGCAGATTAGCGGAGCGAAGCTATGCACTCAGCCAGCAGTTTCTTCACCACTCGAGCAGGCCTGAACCTGCATGTCCTGCGCTCGGACTTTCTGCCGGCGGCGACCCTGCAAGCCATGCGCGACTGCAATGCGCAGGTGCGCACCGCCGAAGTCGCGGACGCCAGCCATTATGTGCACGACGACCAGGGCGCGGGCCTCAACCGCCTGGTCATCGAGTTTCTTCACAGACTCGCGATTTCCGGTCGATGAACCCGCGGGCACGCCTGATTGTATTGCTCTCATCATTGACGGCCTTCGGGCCGTTTTCGATTGACACTTACCTGCCCAGCTTCCCGCAAATCGCCGAGGACCTGTCGACCAGCACTGCGCAGGTGCAACACACCATCAGCGCGTTTCTCGCCGGGCTGTGCCTGGGCATGTTGTGCTACGGCCCGTTGTCCGACCGCTATGGCCGACGCCCTCTGCTGCTTGGCAGCCTGGTGCTGTACGCGGCAGCGACCCTGGGTTGCCTGTTTGCCGGCAGCGTCGAACAATTGATTGCCTGGCGCTTTTTCCAGGCGCTCGGTGGCGCGGGCGCGCTGGTACTGGCGCGCGCCGTTGCCAGGGACATGGTCGGCCTGGTGGAGGCCGCCAAAGTGCTGTCGTGGATGCACGTGTTGACGATGATGGCGACACTGGTCGCGCCGATGATCGGCACCTGGCTGGTGCTGATCCAGGGTTGGCGCACGATCTTCGCGACCTTGTTCATCCTGTCCAGCCTGTGCCTGTTGCTGGTTACCCTGACGCTTAAGGAAAGCCTGCCGATACAGGATCGCGGCGCGTCCGTGGCGGCGGCTTTCGCGGCCTACCTTGCCATTGCCCGCCAGCCCAGGGCGGTGGCACTGATCCTGTGCATGGCCTTGGGCTTTGGCGGCATGTTCGCCTTTATCACCGCTTCGCCTTTCGTGTACGTGGTGTATTTCGGTGCCTCGCCTCGGGTATTCAGCGCATTGTTCGCCTTGAACATCCTCGGCATCATCCTGGTGACCTTCATCAATGCGCGCTGGGTCGGCCGTTATGGGCCACAACGCATGCTCGGCGTGGGCGCGGTGCTGGTCAGCGGGGCAGGGCTGGGGCTGATGCTGGTCGGCTATACCGAATGGGGTGGACTGGCGAGTATCGTGTGTTGCATGGCGCTGTACATGGGTGTGACCGGGTTGATCGGCGCCAATTGCATGGCCAGCCTGATGACGCTGTTTCCACGCCGGGCCGGCGCGAGCGTGGCGTTGGGGATTTCGGTGCAATTTGCCACTGGCGCGCTGGCCAGTGTGTGGGTCAGCGAGTTGGCTGATGGCACCGCGTGGCCGATGTGCCTGGTGGTGGGGTGTTGCGGGTTGGGTAGTCTCGTCGCTTATGCGGTGAGCCGTCGCCTGCCTGCTCGGGCGGTCGCAATGCAAGCTTGAGTCCGGTGGCAGTTGAGTTGTCAGCCCTGACCAAGAATTCGGCAATACTGGACATGCCAGCCAGGCAAATCCGCTACACACTGTAGGCGTGATAGGCCCTGATAATAAAAAGGTAGTCTGGTATGTCGTTGTCTCTGGAAAACCCTTCTTCGTACTACACCATGACCCGTAAATACGATCTGTATTATCGGGATCTCGAAGGGGATATCGAGGCAGAGGTTGTGATTATCAGGGGCGGTTTTTCGGGTATCAACACGGCGCTGGAGCTGGCCGAGCGGGGTATCACCAACGTGGTGATGCTGGAAGCCAATTACTTGGGCTTCGGCGGTTCGGGGCGCAACGGCGGCCACGAGATGGCGGGCATCGGCCATGATCTGGAGAATATCGAAAAGGACGTCGGCCCCGAGGGGCTCAAGGCAATCTTCGAGATCAGCGACCTGGGTGCAAGCCTGATCAAGCAACACATCGCGCGGTATGACATCCAGGCAGATTTTCGGCACGGTTATGGTTACCTGGGCTTCAATAAGCGCCAGGGGAAGCTGTTGCAGTCCTGGGCCAAGGGTTTCCAGAGCCTGAATCCGGATCAAGAAATCACTTACCTGGAAGGTTACGAAGTGCGCAGCATCGTCGGGTCCGATATCTACACCTGCGCGCTCAAGCATATGGGCAATGGGCATATCCATTCGCTGAACCTGCTGCTGGGGCAGGCTCAGGCATTCACTGAAATCCATGGCAGCAGGATTTTCGAGCAGTCTCCTGTGCTTGAGGTGAACTATGGGACTCAAGTCCCCGCGCGAACCGCAAAAGGGTCGGTCAAGGCCGACAAACTGCTGTTTGCGTGCGGGGCCTTTCTCAACAAGCTGGACCGCTCGCTCGACAACTCCACCATCAACGTCTACGCAATCAATACGGTCACCGAGCCGCTGACCAATGAAATGATCGAGCGCATCAGCCCGATCCGTGGCGCCTTCAGCGATATCACGCCGATCATTGATTATTACCGGATCACCGCGGATAACCGGCTGATGTACGGCACCGCCGGCATGCTGCTCGAGTATGTCCCGCTGGACCTGAAGGCGTGGAACCATAAAAAGATGCTGAGACTGTTTCCCTACCTTGCCACCACCAAAATCGATTTGGCCTGGGGCGGCCCGACGGATTGCTCGTTGAACCTCTTCCCGCAGGTCGGCACGTTGGATGAGCATCCGAATGTGTTCTATGTGCAGGGATATTCCGGGTTCGGGGTCACACCCAGCCAGGTGATCGCCAGAGTCATCGCCGACGGCATGAGCGGTGGCTCGCCCGCCTGGGACGCGATGAGTTCAATTCCGCGCAAGCGTATTTTCGGCAAGGATCGTTTCAGGGCAGTGCTGTGCTCTCTGGGCAAGGTTTCTCGCCAACTCAATGCCTACCGTGTAGGCCGTCGTTAAGCAAACGTGGACTTCTGTTCATCAAGCCGGGATACCTCAATGAAAATTACAAAAAAAAATCCGATCGATAAAACTTCCGTTTACTTGTGTGCAGGGCTGGTCTCGGGGGCGGGCGCACTATTATTGAACGTGCTGCCGGTCCTGTTTGGAGCGTTTGCCGAGCGATTCGGGCTGGGCGAGCACCAACTGGGTAACCTCGCCATGGCGATGAACCTGGGATTCGGCGCGTTCGGGCTGGCGTCATTGCTGTGGATTCACCGGCTCAGCTGGCGGGTTATTTCGGCGTTGTCGTCGGCGCTGGTGGTGGGCGCGGTGTTGTTTGTTTTGCGCGAGCCTTCCTATGAAATGCTGCAGGTGATCATGGCCTTGGCGGGTGCCGGGACAGGCGCCTTGTATGCCCTGGCCATGACGATTTTCGGTGACAGCTCTCGGCCCGAACGTGCGTTTGGTTTCAAGCTGGGTATCGAGACGGTACCGGGCGCCTTCCTGCTCATCCTGCTGCCAGTGGCGGTGGCGCCGGTGTGGGGCTTTGAAGGCATGTTGATCACCATCGCCCTTGCCATGGTGGTGATGGGCATTCTGCCGCTGCCTTGGGTGCCGCGTCGCAGCGAGCGCCAATTGGATGCGTCCGATGCTGCTGTCCAGATTGCCAGTACTGAGAGTCGCGCCATCGTGTGGTTGAGTCTGGTGGCCAGCCTGGTGTTCCTGACCGGCATCATGTCGGTGTGGGCGTTTCTCGAACTGATGGGGAAAAAGACCGGACTGAGCTCCGATACCATCGGGATGGTGCTGGCGCTGGGCTTTTTGATCAATGCAGGCGGTGGTTTCATCGCGTCGGCAATCGGCCTGAAGGTGGGGCGCTTCATGCCGGTGGCGGTTATCATACTCGCGGAGTTGCTGGGCCTGGTGGCGCTGGCGCAGTTTTCCTCTCTGACGACCTATGTCGTAGGGGTCATTTGCTTCCTGTTTTCGATCAGCTTCGTGCTGGCTTACACCTTTGGCGTCATGGCCGAGTTCGACCTGTCGGGCAAGCTTGTCGCGTTGGGCGCACTGTGCCTGTCTCTCGGTGCGGCATTCGGGCCAGCTATCGGTGGGTTCCTGATCGAGGCGTTTGGCTACTCAGCGGTATTCGTGTTCTCTGGCGCCTGTTCGGTTGCGGTCCTGGCCATCTATGGTGCTGCGGTGTTGAGAGCTCGGTTGGCGTTCAATCGCGCCAGGGATTCAGACACCGCAGTCATGTCCAGACTGTGAAGCAGGCGACCACCTGTTATTCAGCGCGCACTGCGCTGCTGCGCTGAGCCTCGACGAACGCCGCCAGGCGTTCGCTGGCATCGGCATTCAGCTCTTTGTAAGACTCCCCGGTGGCCTGCGCCATGGTCTTGATCATGCGCTTGGGCGCCAGCCAGTAGTACAACGCCGCCGACTGGCCTTTGAGTCATGCGCTGAAGTTGGATTTCGCAGCGCGTGGTCGACACCACAGGCTATCGGGCCTGGTCTGCGAACTATATGGGCTGGCGCCCTTGCACAAAGGTTTGGCAACAGCAGGCAAACTACGGCCTTCCAGTTGATTTTTTTGCGAGTTGGCGCGCTCTGTGCTTAATCATTAAAAGTAAGATTTTTTTGTTACCTGAATCACGTGAAAAGCGCACTAATAATGGGCGTGCCCCTGGGAGAATATGATGAATGGTCAAGCGTTGTCGGCATGGAACGAAAGTGTGAACGCGGCTTGCGGTCGTTTCGAAACGCGCTATGACCATTGCCAGAGCCTTTTCATCGGGGAAATGAAACAAACACTGATAGGCAGCACGGCTGTTGCTCACATCCGCAGCAATGCCCATGTGATTGCCATGGATAGTCGGTCAAGCGGGCGCGATTCAGTGGGCCGGTGTTTCCTTGTGTTACAACAGCAGGGTTCAATGGCCATTGAACTGGGGGACCGGGTGGTTGACCTGCGGGCGGGTGACCTTGCTTTGCTCGACTTTTCCGAGGGGGTAAAAATGATCCCCCAGGGGTTGTTTTCCCATGTGTCGATCCCTCTGCCGCGTGAGCTGTTCAAGGACCTGGAGCGCGCCCGCTTCGGCAAACTGTCGACTACGGGGGGTTGTGGTCAACTGCTTGGCACGCTGGTGCGTCAGGTCGCTGGAGGCGAGCTGGCTCAGTGGTCTTGCCCGCAGGATGGCGACGGCGTGCAACGAGCCTTGGTTGCCTTGCTTGAGTCGGTGATGGAGTACCGCGCCAGCGACCACTCGCCGGGGTGGCAGTTGCATGAAGTGCAATCGGTCATCCAGCAGCGGCTCGACTCACCGCGGCTGTCGCCGGCGTCGTTGTCCGAAGAACTTGGCATTTCCAGCCGCCAGCTCTACCGGCTGTTCGAGGCCAGTGGCGACAGTGTTTGCCGGTACATTATGCGTGAGCGGCTGTTGAAGGCGGCGCAGGATTTGCGCGACCCCGTTTGCTCGCATCGCTCGATCACCGAGATCGCCAGCTATTGGGGGTTTGCCGACTCGGCGCATTTTTCCAAGACGTTCAAAAAGCAGACGGGGCTGACACCGAGCACCTACAGAAGTCGCGGGCGCTGAGTCCGGGTTCAGCGAACCGTGCGGATATGACTGCTTTCGTGTCGCATCCGCGCGGCGTTTTGTTGTCCGCGATTTGAGCGCAACCTGACAATAATTTGCAAAATGCTGTCCAGCATGTCCAATCAATCGGCGCCCGACTGCATCAGAATTTCTGTGTACCAGCTTAGAAACCGGCCCACAGCGATCTGATCCATTCATTCATTGAAACGGGTGCTTCATGACCAAGAAAGTATCGTCTTCCCTTGTGCTTCTGGCTGCACTGGCCTGCGGCTTTCCACACGCGCAGGCGCAATCCTCCGAACCGTTGCAGAGCACCATTGAGAACAAGCTGAACGGTATTGCCGCCAGCCGGCCGAAGAAAGACGCCAGGACAGTTGTCGAGCAGGTCTACACCGAGCAGACCCAGATCACCGGCGAAGGGGTAGCGGAGCGTTATCAGGGCAAGGCGCAGCTTACCGGCCTGGTTCAGCACCTGATGGCGGGCTCCAGGAGCACCGTCATCCATCTCAACCGGTTGGTGCAACTCAACGATGAGTCGGCCTACACCTGGGTGACGTGGGACGTGACTCCGGCCGGCAACGAGGAGCAGTTGAGTACGGCGGGGCGATGCGTGTCTGCCGTACTCGTTCACAAATAATGTTGGATCTCTACCTATCAGGTAGATAGAGATCTGCTTTTGATCTGCCCTCAAGTTCCTTCGTGTCAGTAGCGGATGATCACCGATTTCAGCTCGGTATAATCGTCGATAAACGCACTGCCGAACTCACGCCCGACACCCGACGCTTTCATCCCGCCAAACGGCACGCTGGGGTCGACGAAGGTGTGCATGTTGACCCACACCGTGCCCGCTTCGATTCGCGGGATCAGACGCAAGGCCTTGGACAGGTCGTTGGTCCAGATGCTGGCGGTAAGGCCGAACGGGCTGTCGTTCATTAGCTCGACCAGTTCTTCTTCATCGTCGAACCCCAGCACGCACACCACCGGGCCGAAGGTTTCTTCGTGCAGCAGTGGGTCGTCCTTGCCGGTGGCCACGATCAGCGTCGGTTCCACGTAGTAACCGGCGCGGTCCACTGCACGTGCGCCGCACACCACCTGGTTGCCCTGCAGGGCGCGGTCGAAAAAGCCGAGGATTTTGTCGAAGTGCGGCTTGTTCGACAGCGGGCCGAACTGGGCGTGTTCGTCCAGGGGCGAACCGATGACCATCTGCGACAGCATCGCGGCCATCTTCTGCGTCACTTGCTCGACGAGGGAGCAGTGCACGAACAAGCGCTCCGGTGAGGCGCACACTTGACCCTGATGCACATAGGCCGACTGCACGAAGCGCGCCACGGCGTCATCGACATTGGCATCGGCCAGTAGTGCCGCCGCGTTCTTGCCGCCCAGTTCCAGAGTGACGCGGGTCAGGTCGGCGGCCATGGCGGCCTTGCCCACGGCAATGCCGGTGGGCACCGAGCCGGTGAACGACACCTTGCGCACCTGCGGGTGTGCGATCAACTGCTGACCGACCTGGCCACGGCCGTTGACCACGTTGATCACGCCCGCCGGAATCCCGACCTCAATCGCCAGTTCTGCCAGGCGTAGCAGAGACAGCGGCGTGTATTCGCTGGGTTTGAGCACGACGGTGCAGCCGGTAGTCAGCGCGGCGCCGAGCTTCCATACGCCGATCATCAACGAGAAGTTCCACGGCACGATGGCCGCCACCACGCCCACCGGTTCGCGCAGGGTGTAGGCGCTGTACTGCTCGCCGTCCATGGCCGGAAACGACGGGGTCATTGTCTGGCCGCCGATCTTGCTCGCCCAGCCGGCGAAGTAGCGCAGGAACACCGCGCTCTGGCCCACTTCGATATGCCGCGACAGGTTGATCGATTTGCCGGAACTCAGGGTTTCCAATTGCGCCAGTTCTTCGCCGTTGGCTTCTATCAGATCTGCCAGGCGGTTGAGCAGGACGCCGCGCTGGTAAGGCGTGACCTGTGCCCAAGCGCCCTTGAAGGCTGTAGCCGCGCTGTCGACGGCCAGGTTCACATCTTCGGCCTGCGCATCACGCAACTGCGCAACGGTCTCGCCGGTGCCGGGGTCGATCACGCCGATGCGCTGCGCTGACGCGCTGGTGTGCACGGCACCATCGATGAAGTTGGAATGATCGCGACCCAGGAAAGCAACGACTGAGGGCAATAAGGCAATGTGCATGGCGGGGCTCCAGTGAAAGGTTCGTCGCGCCCGTTGGGCGCTCGAAAGACCTCTGCATTAAAAGCCGATACGCGCCTGGCTGCTTGTTCAAGCCTGCCAGGAAGTTGACTATGCGCGACAGGCTATGTCGCGGCTGGCCTAGGGCTCGCCGAGGTTGTCGAACACCGTTTCGAGCAGGCGGCTCAGGCGCTGGATCTGCGCTTCAGTCATGCCGGTGAAGCTGCGTTTGAATACATCGCGGGTCGCCACCTGGATGCGTTCGATCGCCGCGCGGCCCTCAGGGGTGATTCGCACCTGGGTGACGCGGCCGTCGTCCTCGCAGGGCGCGGTATCGACCAGGCCATCTTCCTTCATGCGATAGACCGTCTTGGTGATGGTAGACAGCTTGGCGATCGCGTGGGTGGAAATCTCAGAAATGCTCGACTGGCCGTTCTCCTTGAGGATCAGCAGCACGCGCCAGCGCGGGATATCCAGGCCGATTTTCTTCAACGCCTTTTCCATGTACTGGCTGTAGCGGCCATGCACCATGGCCAGCCAGTAGAACGGAAAGTCTTCCTTGTGAAAGTTTTCGCTGCCGGGGTCGTAGCGGTTTGCGGTTTTTTTTACAGAAGTCATGGCGTGCTCATGTCAGAGGAGGCGAGTAATCATAGACTTTTCTCGTGAATTGGGCACGGTTATTGAGCCGTACGGTCTGGGTCGACAATCATAAATATAATTGACAATTCACGTAATATTCGGTGAGTGTGAAAAAAAGGAAAGGGCGCATCGGGCGTCCGTATTCCGTAATTCGTACTGAAGGTGACGTGACATGACCCTGGTGATTGAACAGCTTTCCCTTGGCGGCGATGGTCCGACCGTGATGGTCAAGGACACTATCGATATCGCCGGCCTGCCAACGCGTGCGTCGAGCCAGGCCCTGGCGGATGCCGCGCCGGCCACCGCCCACGCCGATGTGGTGCAGGCCTTGCTGGACAAGGGCTGTCGCCTGGCGGCGAAAACCAGTCTGCACGAGCTGGCGTTCGGCACCACGGGCATCAATCACTGGGCCGGCACCGCGCCGAACCCGCGTTTTCCGGGGCGTATTCCAGGCGGTTCCTCCAGCGGCTCGGCAGCTGCCGTGGCTGCGGGGCTGGCGGATTTCTCCCTGGGTACGGATACCGGCGGTTCGGTGCGCATCCCCGCGTGTTGCTGTGGTGTGTTCGGTTTTAAGCCGACGTTCGGACGGGTCAGCCGCCGTGGCGTGATGCCGACGCACAGCAGCCTCGACTGTGTCGGCCCGTTTGCCGCGAGCCTGCCGATGCTGGTCACGGCCATGCAGGCGATCGACACGACCTTCAAGCCCGTGCCGACACCCGCCGCGCCGCGCCTGGGGATTGTGACGGTGCAGGCCAGCAAGGAAGTACAGCGCGTGATCGACGCTGCCATCGCCGGCAGCCAATTGCCCAATGAACCCCTCACGCTGCCCAGCCTCAAGGCGGCCTATGACGCCGGCATGGTGGTGATCAACCGCGAGACCTTCGATGCCTGCGGACATTTGCTGGACACCGGCAAGGTCGGCGCCGACATCGCCGCGCGCCTGGCGGCCGCCGACAACACCACGGCCACTGCGCTGGCCGAGGCCGAGCAGGTGCGCCTGCGCTTCACCGCCGAAGTCGATGCGGCGCTGCAACAGGTCGACGTGCTGGTGCTGCCAACCATGCCGGACTTCCCCTTGACCCTGGCCGAGGCGACCGACACCCAGGCGGTGCTGGGCATGACCGCCTTCGTCCGCCCGTTCAACCTGTCGGGGCATCCGGCGCTGAGCATCCCGCTAGCCAGTGCCGAGGGCCTGCCGGTTGGCCTGCAACTGGTGGCCGCCAAGGGCGCGGATGAGCAACTGCTGGCCATCGCCGGTCGCCTGCTTGAAAGCCTGTACGCTGGGCATGGTGGCTGAAATGAGCACAAGCATTCCCCGCGCAGACTTGGAACAACGCCTGCGTCGCTTTGAGATCCAGGACAGCGTCCGCGCCTGCATGAACCGCTACATGGTGTTGTGTGACGCCCTCGACGCACACACGCCGCTCGACGAACTGGCCGGCTTGTTCACCGAAGATGCGGTGTGGGAGGGCAAGGGCGCCAAGTACGTCCAGAGCTTCGGCGGCTATCGCGGGCGCGCAGCCATTGCCGCGATGTTCGCCGGCTACATGAAAACCCCGGCGCACTTTGCCCTCAATGTGCACTTCCTCGCCAGCGAGCTTATCGAGGCGCGGGACGCCGCCGTGGTCGGCAGTTGGGTGATGTTGCAGACGTCCACCTTCGCCAGCGGCGCCTCCCACCTCAACGCCGCGCGTCTGAGCGTGCGCTTTGCCGAGGAAGACGGGCAGTGGCGCATGGCGCATTTCCAGACCGAAAACCTGTTCAGCCGCCCGGTACAGGCGTGGAGCAGCGACGCCGAGCTGCCGGTGCCCAAGCCTGCCGCACAGGTGAGCGATAGCGCTCACGAATAACCCCTGACTTTCATATTCCGCGACTGCCGATAACGGCGGGCGCGCTGTGCGCGTGGCGCCTGGAGATTGCTTTGAAACTGTTCGAACTGTTGACCTTCACCTTGCGTGTACGCACCGTGCCGCAAGCCTTGCCACGCCTGGAGCAGAGTTTGCGCGAGGCGGGCGAGGGCGTGCATTTGATGGGCTGCTGGGTATCGGAAATCGGCTCGCAGAATCTTATCGCGGTGCTGCGCGGGTTCGACGATGGCGGCTGTCGTGAACGCGAACGCGAGCGCTATCTGCTGGCGTCCGATGGCTTTGCGATCGGCGAATTTCTGCTTGAACAGCAAGTGGATGATTACAGCGCCTTCGATTTTGTCGAACCGCTGCCTCCCGGGGCTCATGGCCCGTTCTATGAATTGCGCGAATACAACCTCGTGCCCAGCGGGCTGGCACCGACGTTGCGTGGTTGGGTCAAGGCCGTGGAGCGGCGCACCGGACCGGACTATTCCCAGGTGTATGCCGCGTTCTATGCCACCAGCGGGCAGATTCCGCGCTACTTGCACATCTGGCCCTACAGCTCGCTGGAACAGCGCCTTGAAGTGCGCACTCGCGCCGTGGCCGAAGGCGCCTGGCCGCCGGAAAATTCCGCGCCGCAACTGTTGCAGATGCACTCCACGGTCTATCTGCCGGCGCCGTTCTCGCCGCTGCGCTGAAAAAATTGCACAGAGCACCCCCTGTAGGAGCGAGCTTGCTAGCGGAGAACTCTCAGACACCGCGTTTATCCAGGTGGTACACGTCATCGTTGAGGTTTTTAGCGGGCAAGCTCGCTCCTAAATTTTTATATTTTTTAAAAATAAATTTTTAATTTATTAACGATAATCCCATTTAAAACAATGAGTAATACTTATTTCATCCAATATTTACGCAAAATATTACGTGATTAGTATTGTTTTTAAGCGTGATAAATCAATTGACAATTCACGTAACCAAGCTCAAATTCACCCCAACGGCACCCACAAAAACAAAGGTAACCACTATGCCGATCCATCGCCCTCGTTACGCCCCGCGTCCCCGCTCGACGCTGAATTCCCGCCCAGCCCAATACCGTTCCTGAAAACGGAGTCAATCTATGCATTCGCTTAAAAAACCAGCGGTTGATACGGTGAGCTCGCTTGCCAGTGGCCCCGCCTTCGAAGCCTTGCTGGTCGATGTGCGTGAACGTGCCCGAGCCGGCGAGTTCGACTGCCAGCGCCACATTTCCCAGGACGTGATCGAGGCCTTCAAGCAGCACGGCGTTTACCGGGCACTGGTGCCCAAGCGCTTTGGTGGCCTGGAGTGTTCGCCGGCCGAGTTCTGCCAGGTGATCGAGCGTATTGCCCAGGCCGATGGTTCCGCCGGTTGGGTTGCCAGCTTCGGCATGAGCCCGGTGTACCTCGCGGCGCTGCCGCTGGAGAGCATCGCCAAGGTGTATGCCAACGGTCCGGACGTGGTGTTCGCCGGTGGCATCTTCCCGCCGCAACCGGCGGAAGTGGTCGAAGGCGGTTTTGTGGTCAATGGTCGTTGGAAATATTCCAGCGGCTCCCTGGGCTCCGACATTGTCGGCGTCGGCATCGCCCCGAAAAACGGCGACACTTTCGGCCTGCCACGCATTGCGGTAATGCCGCGCAGCGCGATCCGCATCGACGAAACCTGGGACACCGTCGGCCTGCTCGGTACCGGTAGCCATGACCTGGTCGCCGAACATGTGCGGGTCTGCGAAGAGTGGACGTTCGTGCGTGGCGGCTTGCCGAATCTGGACGAGCCGTTCTTCCGCTACCCATCGCTGTCATTCGCCACCCAGGTGCTCTCGGTGGTCAGCTTGGGCGTTGCCCGTGCGGCACTCGATGCCCTGGCCGACATGGCCAGTGGGCGTGTCTCGGTCACTGGCGCCCCGGCGATTGCCGATCGGCCCCTGGCCCAGGTCGACATTGCCCGTGCCGAAGCCGAGTTGCGTGCCGCACGGGCGTTTTTCTACGAATCCATCGACCGCGCCTGGGACTACGTCCTGGCCGGCGACGCGGTACCCGTGACCGCGACTAACCTGCTGCGGCTGTCGTCGACCCATGCCACCCGCGTCGCCGCCGATGTGGCGCGTACCGCGCAAATGCTCTCGGGCATGAGCGGCGTGTACAACGACAGCCCGCTGGCCCGCTGCGTCAACGACGCCCAAGTGGTGACCCAGCACGCCTTCATGGGCGACATCACCTATCAAAACGCCGGAGCCATGTTCTTCGGCAAACAGCCTTTGCCTGGCTACCTCTAACCGTCGAGGAAATAAAATGAGCGATAAAAAGACCTTGCGCGTGCTGTTCTGCATGGGCATCAACCAGAATTTTTTCGATGCCGCGCGCGACGAGCAATTGCAGGTGTGGGCAGCGTTCAGTGCAATGTGGAACGGCATTCACGACCTCGCCGGCGTCAAGGTGCTGGGCAACATGGATGACGACCAGAGCATGGTCGGGCCTTCCGATGGCTTCCCCTGGACCACCTACCTGCTGGCCGACGTGCCGGACATCGATACCGTGCATGCCGCCTGCAACCTGTTTCGCACAACACCCGTGGGAGATGGCCCGTACAAGCTGTGGCGCTACACCAAGATCGAAGCCCGGGTTGGGCGCGAGCTGATCATTCAGCGTACTTGATGCCGACGAGGACACTCCCATGAGCAAGCTGATTCCCGCAGTAAACCTTGACGTCGACCCCGCCGACCTGGTTCAGGCCGACCGCGTCCACACCTCGATGTACACCGACGCGCAACTGTTCGACGCCGAGCTGGAGAAGATTTTCTACAGCACCTGGATCTGGGTTGCCCACGCAAGCGAGATCCCCGACAACGGCAGCTACAAGACCACCTATATCGGCAAGCAGCCGGTGATCGTGGTGCGTGACCGCAAGAAAGACGTGCACGTGCTGCTCAACCGCTGCCGTCACCGTGGCGCCACCGTATGCGAACACAAGAAAGGCAAGACCAACAGCTTCGTCTGCCCGTACCACGGCTGGGGCTACGCGCTCGATGGCTCGCTGCGCGGTATTCCGCACCCGGAAAGCTACGGCGATTGCATCGACAAGGCCGAGCTGCCTCTGGTCAGCCTGCGCACCGAAAGCTATGCCGGCATGATCTTCGCCACGTTCAAGGACGACATCGAGCCGCTGGAGGACTACCTCGGCGCGGCGAAAAAATGGATGAACCTGTTCATGAAACAGGGCGCCGGCTATGGCATCAAGGTCCCGGGCGAACACCGCTTCCGTTTCCCCGGCAACTGGAAGATCCAGCTGGAAAACACCACCGACGCCTACCACTTCCCGTTGGTGCACAAGAGCTTTCTGTCGTCGGTGGACGAGCAGACCCTGGCGCTGTTCGACTTCGTCAAGGGCCCCGGCTACGTCGAGGACCTGGGCAACGGCCACAGCGTGATGGTGATGATTCCCGACCTGATCGACCTCGAAGCCGACCTGGACAAACCGATCCCCGAGCGCTTCGAAGGCCTCGCGGCCGAGCTGCGTGACGGAGGTATCGAAGAGCAACAGGTGCGCCGGATCGTGCGTGCGGTCGGCGGCACCGGCTTCAACCTCAACCTGTTCCCCAATGTCGCTTGCTCGATGGCGTTCTTCCGGGTGCTGCAACCGATCTCGGTGACCGAGACCGAAATCCACCACTCGGTGATCACCATGGACGGCGGCCCGGCCGTGGCCAACCGTTATCGCCTGCGTCTGCATGAGCACTTCCAGGGCCCGATGGGCTTCGGCACCCCGGACGATTCCGAGGCCTGGGAACGGGTCCAGAAGGGCGCCAGCGCCGGTGAACGCCTGTGGATCATGCTCAACCGCGGCTTGCCCGGCGAGCAGGCCAGTGCAGACGGGCTGGTATCCGATGTGAGTGCCGAAACCGGCATGCGCGCGGCCTATCAGCAGTGGAAAAAGATGATGTCGGCCTGACCCGTGGAGAACCTTATGAACCTGCAATTACTGCACGAAGTGACCGCTTTCATCTGGCAGGAAGGCGACATGCTCGACCACGGGGAATACGACGGCTGGTTGAAGATGTGGACCGAGAAGGGCACCTACATCATACCCATCGATCCTCTGGAAACCGACTTCGAGAACACCCTCAACTACGCCTACGACGACCATCATATGCGTGAGCTGCGGGTGCAACGCCTGACCGGCGGCGAATCGATTTCCACCAGCCCGCAACCGCGCACGGTGCGCATGCAGTCGCGGTTTCGGGTGTTGGCCGATGACGGCGTGCAGGTGACGGTGCGCTGCGCGCAGAACATCCGTGAGTTCCGCAAGGAAAGCCTGAAGTTCTACAGCGCCGACCTCACCTACCAACTGATCCGCAGCGAGGGTGGTTTCAAGATCCAGCGCAAAGTGGTCAGCCTGATCAACAGTGACGATGCCCTTGCCGGTATCGGCTACATCCTTTAAGGAGCGCCGAAATGAGCCAGATCGCATTGGTGACGGGCGCGGGTCAGGGCCTGGGGCAGCATTTCTGCGCGAGCCTGCTGCGGGCCGGGTACTCGGTGGTCATTACCGACCTCAACCTTGACGCCGCGCAAGCCTGCGCCAAACAGTTGGATCCCGCCGGCGAGCACACGCTTGCGCTGCAACTGGACGCCGGCAGCAAGGCCGATTTCGAAGCGGGCCTGGAGCAGGTGCTGGCGCGTTTCGGCGCGCTGCACGTGGTGGTCAATAACGCGGCCGTCACTAAGACCACGCCGCTGATGCAGATCAGCCCCGAGGAATTCGACGCCGTGGTCGGCCTGAACCTGCGCAGTGTGTTCCTTGGCTGCCAGGTGCTGGGCGCGCACATGGCCGAAACCGGCTATGGACGCATCATCAACATGGCCTCCCTGGCCGGGCAAAACGGCGGCACCGCGACCGGCGCGCATTATGCCGCGAGCAAGGGCGGCATCGTGACGCTGACCAAGATCTTCGCCAAGGAATTTGCCGCGCGCGGGGTGACGGTCAACGCGATTGCCCCAGGCCCTATCGAATCGGCGGCGGTGCGCGCGGCGATTCCGGCCGAACGCTTGCCGGGCCTGATGGCCAATATTCCGGTGCAGCGCCTGGGCGATGCGGATTTTCTCGGTGACTTGATTGTGCAGTTGGCACGCCCCGAGGCGTATTTCGCTACCGGAGCCACTTGGGATGTGAATGGCGGCCTGTTCATGCGCTGACTGATACCGGCCGCTACGGCGGCCTTTGCGAACTCCATGGAATAATGGCCATGACTGAAGAACTGTTGGACGTAGTCGTGCGCAAGCGCGAGCTGCAAGGGGACGGTGTTGTCGTCCTGGACCTGACCCGCCGTGACGGCGCGCCGCTGCCGATGTTCGATGCCGGTGCGCACGTCGATATCCATATCGGGCCGGGGCTGGTGCGCCAGTACTCGTTGTGCAGCAACCCTGCCGACCCGAGCCTGTATCGCCTGGGTGTGCTCAGGGATCCGGCCTCGCGCGGTGGTTCGGTCGGGGTGCATGACATCCTGCTCGAAGGTCACGAGGTGCAGATAAGCCTGCCGCGCAACCTGTTTGCGCTGGCGGCCGATGCGCGGCGTTCAGTGCTGTTGGGTGGCGGTATCGGTGTCACGCCGATCATTGCCATGGCCTATGCGTTGCACGCGGCCGGCCAAACTTTCGAACTGCACTACTGCGGGCGTGAGCGTAAGCGCAGTGCGTTCCTCGCGGAACTGGCCAGCGCACCGTTTGCCGCGCAGGTGTTCACCCACTTCGATGACGAAGGGCCCGAGCAGAAGCTCTATCTGGCCAAGGTGCTGGGCAAGGGCGAGGCCGGCGTGCACATGTATACCTGCGGCCCCGCAGGGTTCATGGACTGGGTGATCCAGGGCGCGCGCAAGCAGGGCTACAGCGAGTCGCACATCCACAAGGAATATTTCCAGGTGGAAGTGGACAACTCGGGTGGCAGTTTTGAAGTGGTGGCCGCACGCAGCGGCAAGACCGTGCAGGTGGCCGAAGGGCAGAGCATTCTCGCCGCGCTGGCGCAGGTGGGCGTCAAGATCGAGATTTCCTGCGAGCAGGGGGTGTGCGGGACCTGCCTGTGCGACGTGCTCGAAGGAGAGCCGGACCATCGCGACGTGTACCTCACGGACGATGAAAAGGCCGGCAATGACCAAATTCTAGTGTGCTGTTCACGAGCCAAATCCAAAAAACTCGTGCTGGATATCTAAGGGGAACGACCATGATAGATGTAGGCAGCTTTCGCAATGCAATGGCCATGCTGGGCGGTGCCGTGTCGGTCATCACCACCGATGGCGCCGCAGGACGGTTCGGCTTTACAGCGTCGGCGGTCTGCAGCGTGACCGACTCACCGCCCACGCTGTTGGTGTGCATGAACCGTTCCTCTCATTCCAACGAGCATTTCAAGCGCAATGGCGTGGTGTGTGTTAACACCCTATGCGGCGATCATCAGCACCTGTCCGGTGCTTTCGCCGACCGCACGCTGAGCATGGATGAGCGCTTTGCTGTGACGGGGTGGACCACCCTGGAAAGCGGCGCGCCGGTGATGCTCGAAGCGCTGGTGAACTTCGACTGCCGGATCGCGCAGGTCCACGAAGTGGGTTCCCACAGTATTTTCTACTGCGAGGTGCAGACCATTCGCCAGAGCGGTGCGGACGAGGGCCTGGTATATTTCAACCGCGCCTATCACCGCCTGGGTGAAGCCTCCAAGGCTTGCTGAATGCCACGTTCGCTGGAGAGCGAACGGTAGCCGGGTTCAGACAAACCCGGCCGGAGGAACTCAGATCAATTCTTCCACCAACTGCAGGCAATGTGTAAGCCCCGGCGACTGGTCATTCATCCGCCGGCTCAGAATGATCGGCGAGGTCGCAGTGGTTTCCACAACAGGCGTGTAGCCGATGTCCGCGCGGTGCAGCACCTGCACCGAAGCCGGTACCAACGTCACACCCATGCCCGCGCCGACCAGGCCGATGGCGGTCTGCAATTCGTTGGTCCATTGCGCCACCTTGAGGCTCAGGCCATGGGCGTCGAACAGCGCGATCACATGGTCTGCATAACTGGGACGCGGATTGCCGGGGTACAGCACAAAAGGCTCTGCGGCCAACTGGGCGAGGGTGGCTGGTGCGGCCAGCAACGGGTGGCGGGCGGGCAATACGGCGACTAGTCGATCTTCCACCAGTACGCGCTGGACGATGGCCGAGTCGTCGATGCGGATTCGCCCGAAACCCACATCGATCCGCCCGGCCTTGAGCGCTTCGACCTGTTGTAAGGTGGTCATCTCCGACAGCCCCAATTCCAGCTCCAGCGCCTCGTGGGTGCGCAGCATGCGAATCAGTTCCGGCAACACGCCATACAGGGTCGACGGCGCAAAGCCGATGCCCAGCCAAGTCTTCTCTCCCTGGCCGATGCGCCGCGTGTTGGCGCACACCGTGTTCAGCTGTTCCAGCAGCACATTGGCATGCTCATAAAAAAACCGTCCGGCCTCGGTCAGCCGCAGCGGCCGGCCGCGTTCGAGCAGAACAACCCCCAGCTCATCCTCCAGTTGCTGGATCTGCCGGCTCAAGGGCGGTTGGGCGATGTGCAGGCGTTCGGCGGCGCGGGTGAAGTTAAGGGTTGCCCCCAGCGCTTGGAAATAACGCAGGTGACGTAGTTCCATGATCACTCCCTCCATACCCTAAGGGTATTGTTCGAGACTCATTCTATATTGGATGCCCTGAAGAATAGGGAACAGAATCGGATCAAATCTAAAAAGAACTCAACAGGTATCGCCATGCCCATTTGCGCCATAGAGTCGATCGAGACCATCATCGTCGACCTGCCCACCATTCGCCCGCACAAGCTGGCGATGCACACGATGCAGAACCAGATCTTGGTGATCATCCGCGTGCGCTGCGCCGACGGCATCGAGGGCATCGGCGAATCCACCACCATTGGCGGCCTGAGCTACGGCAATGAAAGCCCCGACAGCATCAAGGTCAACATCGATCGCCATTTTGCGCCGCTGCTGATCGGCCAGGACGCCAGCAATATCAATGCGGCCATGTTGCGCCTGGAGCGCAGTATTCGGGGCAACACCTTTGCCAAGTCCGGCGTCGAAAGCGCCTTGCTCGATGCGCTGGGCAAACGCTTGAACCTGCCGGTCAGCGAACTGCTCGGCGGCCGCGTGCGCGATGCGTTGCCGGTGGCCTGGACCCTGGCCAGCGGCGACACCGAAAAGGACATTGCCGAGGCCGAGAAAATGCTCGACCTGCGCCGCCACCGCATCTTCAAATTGAAGATCGGCGCCGGTGAGGTCGACCACGACCTGGCCCACGTGATCGCAATCAAAAAGGCCCTGGGCGACCGCGCCAGTGTGCGCGTGGACGTTAACCAGGCGTGGGACGAGGCGGTGGCATTGCGCGCGTGCAAGGTGCTTGGCGACAACGGTATCGACCTGATCGAGCAACCGATTACCCGCAATAACCGCGGTGGTATGGCGCGGCTCAACCTGTCGAGCCCGGCACCGATCATGGCGGATGAATCCATCGAATCTGTGGAGGACGCCTTCAACCTGGCCCGCGAAGGCGCGGCGTCGGTGTTCGCCCTCAAGATCGCCAAGAACGGCGGCCCCCGCGCGGTGTTGCGCACGGCGGCAATCGCCGAGGCGGCGGGCATCGGCCTGTACGGCGGCACCATGCTCGAGGGCGGTATCGGCACCCTGGCGTCGGCGCATGCATTCCTCACGCTGAACAAACTGGCGTGGGACACCGAACTGTTCGGCCCACTGCTACTGACCGACGACATCCTCACGGAGCCGCTGGTGTACCGTGATTTCCACCTGCATGTCTCCACCGCACCGGGCCTGGGCCTGGCCATCGATGAGGAGCGCCTGGCGTTCTTTCGTCGTGACAAACACTGAGAGGCACCTGCCATGTTGTTCCATGTGAAAATGACCGTGAACCTGCCCCTGGACATGAACCCCGAGCGCGCGGCCAGCCTCAAGGTCGATGAGAAGGCCCTGGCGCAGCGTCTGCAACAGGAAGGAAAATGGCGCCACCTGTGGCGTATCGCCGGACATTACGCCAACTACAGCGTGTTTGATGTCGACAGCGTGCAAGACCTTCACGACCTGCTGATGCAACTGCCGCTCTTCCCTTATATGGCCATCGAAGTGAACGCCTTGTGCCGGCACCCTTCGTCGATCCATGAAGATGACCGCTAAGCCTGTCATTCACCCAATAATTACAAGATGAGGAATGCACTATGTCCACCCGACTGTCACAGACCGACCACGCTCAACAGTTTCTTGAAGAGGCCAGCGGCAACCTTAACGATGGCGGCAACCCGCGCACCAAAGCGTTGGTGTACCGAATTCTGCGCGACACCGTGAACATCATCGAAGACCTGGAGGTGACCCCCGAAGAATTCTGGAAGGCGGTCAACTACCTCAACGAACTGGGCAAGAACCAGGAAGCCGGGCTGCTCGTCGCGGGGCTGGGGCTGGAGCATTACCTGGACATGTTGATGGACGCCGCCGATGTCGAGGCCGGCAAGACCGGTGGCACCCCGCGTACCATCGAAGGCCCGCTTTACGTGGCCGGTGCGCCGTTGTCCAAGTACGAAGCGCGGCTGGATGATGGGACCGATGCCGCCGCGCCGCTGTTCATGCGTGGTCAGGTGCGCGATACCGACGGCAATCCACTAGCCGGCGCGATTGTCGATGTGTGGCAAGCTAATACCGGCGGCACGTATTCGTGGTTTGACCCGACGCAATCGGAGTTCAACCTGCGTCGACGCATCGAAACCGATGCCCAGGGCAACTATCGTTTCCGCAGCATCGTGCCGTCGGGTTATGGCTGCCCGCCGACCGGGCCGACCCAACAGTTGCTTGATCAACTCGGGCGCCACGGGCAGCGGCCGGCGCATATCCATTTCTTTATTTCGGCACCGGGTTACCGGCACCTGACCACACAGATCAACCTGTCGGATGACCCGTACTTGCACGACGATTTTGCGTATGCCACACGCGATGAACTGATCGCCGAAATCCGCTTCAGCGACGATCAGCAACTGGCGCGGGAGTTGGGCGTGCAAGGGCGCTTTGCGCGGATTGATTTCGACTTTGAGCTGCAGGTGGCCGCTGCACCGGTAGAGCAGAAGCGCATGCAGCGCGTTCGTGCGCTCGAGGATTGAGCGCGGTAGGGCAGGTGAGTACCTGACTGTTCGGGATTACGGTGTGTCGGCCAGTCTATCGACCGATAGATCGCAACGGGGGCGCAAGCAGACTTTAGTTGCATTGCCTGGTCAGCGGATGCTGGCCAGGCTTGGCGCAGAGGCTTTTTTGGAGAAACTCAGCCGAATTGATCTGCATATTCAACTACGGTTTTAGACTTCCTGTTACGTGTTAGCTGATAAGAAAAAATTGCCAGCCACATGAACCAGCCTGGCATCACCATCAAGACGACGCTCAGCCATTTCGCGGCTGAGTACCGTGCACTGTTCGCCAAGGGTCGGCTATTCCTGCAGCGACCGGTATCGCGTTTGCCTTGGGCGTACTGTCGCTGCTCGGTAAACGTGTGCCCATTTCGTTGAGAATCTTTCTGTCCGCGCTGGCGATTCTTGATGACCTTGGTTCTGTACTGATCATCGCCCTGTTTTACACCAGCGGCTTGTCGGTCAGCATGTTGCTGGCCTCACTGAGCGTTATTGTGTTCCTGGTGATGCCCACGTGGGTCGCTTTCGCCGTTGTACCCATCTTCGGTTTTGCCAATGCGGATGTCTCTCTTGCCGGTATCTCGCCCAATAACCTGATCGACCCGGTACCTCTGGGAGTAACGCTTGGGCTATTGCTAGGCAAGCAAATTGGCGTGTTTGGTTTGGCTGCGCTGGCTATTCGCGCAGGGCTGGCCAAGCTGCCTGAGAAATGTGATTGGTCTCAGCTGTACGGTGTAGCGCTGCTGTGCGGAATTGGTTTCACAATGAGCCTGTTCATCGGGGCGCTGGCTTTCCCGGATAACCTGCATTTGGTCGATGAGGTGAAGGTTGGGGTGCTAATGGGCTCCATTCTTTCCGCTGTCCTCGGTGTTGCTGTTCTTTTGAAGGCTAAACTTTGCCGTTCCCAACCGCTCAGGATCGTACCTTTCTCAAAGGCCTGTGAGTTTGTCACGGAAAGTCGGAACTCCACGTTCAGCAGACATGCCGGCGCCGGTAAAAAACACAACCTTTCGAGCGTCAGTCACGGCTTTGATGGCGCGATCCCAGCATGTCCTCTGGAAGCTTTGTCGGCTGCAGAGCAAACGAACGGGGTGTGGTAGCTGCTATCGATTGCGGAGCTGAAGACTGGGCCCATCGGGGACACGTCAGTATCTGACGCTTCTTCAATCCGTCCTGCCAGAAGCACCTGAAACTGAGATGGATAGTGACGCAGGAGGAATTTGGCGTCACGGCGTACCCTTTCTGGCATCGATAAGTCTCGGGAGAGCTCGAGCAGAAACGCCCCCGTTTGGATGACTGCCCGGGTACGTTCAATCGGCATGGTCATGTTTAAGCCCTCTTGGTCATCGTGCTGCCGCAATTAGGTGCTCACGCTTGGCGAGTGCTTCCTATGATGTCTTGACCTACAGTTAGTTGACGTGCCGTATCGGCCACACAGAGAACATGCTACTAGGTTCCTTAGGCTAAGGCCCCCATGCGTGAGTGCTTGGACGAAATCAATCGGCGTTATGCTGCGCAACGGATTCCTGTGCAGAACACGTTAGCCCTGCCCGAAGTGAAGCCACCAAACCCCGACAAATAGCCAACATCGCCCACCATCAGCAGTCCTTGGTTGCGTGTTTGAAAACATCCATTGACTTGGTGAGGGTTCAAAAGATCTATGGTATTTCTTACTGAAACGTTATCCCTAGATGCGTGGATCAGCCGGCGAGCCTTCAACCCGGTTCCAGTTCGCATCCGCCTAACAGGGCCCGGTCCAGAAACCTGTTCTGTTTATCAGATCTGTTCCGAAGCAAGCCCTGAGCATGCTCTTCAAAATCTGCTTTCATTTTCCACTTGAGTGTCTTTACTTTTCGTCTCCCCTTCATTATCCCCCCTTTTTGAGTTTCAAAAGTCATAGTAATACTAGGTGCATCAAGCACTGATGGAGACTATCTCCAACGCAGAAAGCGAGTAACTGTCTTAATTTGCCGAACACACGATGAGCGGCAGGGTTGTTGTGCGTTGGAGAAATTTCCTCGCCCTGGAAGCGCTTTGATGAAATTCGATGCAGGTCGGTGCTTGAATCGCATGCGACCGCCTGGCAAAGTCTGATGCGAACGAGTGCTCTGTGAAACCACATCATATCTCCATGTTTGGTATCCATGCGGTTATTCAGCCAGCGCTGTCTAGTCAGCGCGTTAGCCGAGGAGGTCATTCAGGTCGGAGTCATTGAACCAGCAGTGACTACGACGGTATAGCAAGCTCAACTATCTTGGCTGACCTGTAGCGGCCAGCAGGCCTGAACATGCAAAGTACTAATAGAGCGGTTGATGGAAGCTTATATTTCTCACTGTCTCCCTAAGGGTCCAAAAAGCTGGGTATTGGATGCTGCCGAATAGTTCTCTGATAGCTGAAAGTTCTGTTGTTGAAGGTGCCTGGGGCAATACAACACCCGTGATTTCTTTTTCCGACGAAGATCCAGGTCACCCAGTTTGTAACTGGCTGAAGCAGTTCGGTAAACGACCGCGCTTTGATCAGTAGAGATGCCGTTAAAGACGGTAACGCTCTCTAGCTCCTCTAAAGTCCAGTAGGTGCGACCGCTGATGGACGGAGGGCACATCATGTGCACATGCCTAACCTCTACGTCCGTGACTGCAGATAGGTAGTACTGTAATTCGTAAGCACAGTTGAGTATGGCTGCACGATTGGTCTGCCCCGTGTGCAGGGAGATGATAGTGGCAACAAAGCATAGTCCCTCCATTTCGCCGTGAGTCCAATTCCGTACCTCACGCTGAGCGGGGTCATAAACAAAAATCAATTAGGGCACCCTGACTGGTAGAAGGCATCGGTTTTGGAAAATGCTCTGCTTGCGATGGATAGAAAAAAAGCCCACAGCAGCGCCAAGAAATTTCCCTTGCGGGTTTGCGTTGCCGCAACGCAATTCTACCGAAATGAACACTATAGATTGTAGCCCTATAGTGATCAAAAAGGCTTCATCGTTCCTTTTGCGAGGAATGGTCATGGAAGTGAAGCAGGCGTTCGGGATTGCGCTCCGAAATGCCAGGGTTCGTCGGGGCTTAACGCAGGAAGATTTCTACGATATCAGCAGTAGGACCTACATCAGCACGCTAGAGCGCGGGCTGAAAAACGTTACCATTGACAAGGCAGCTGCATTGGCCGAGCGCACTGGCGTTCATCCTCTCACTCTGATAATCGAGACTTTCCTGATCCTCGACCCAACAGTTAATCTAGCCTCCCTGATCAGACAGGTGCAGGAAGAAATGGAAGCGGCTTCTAAGTGAAGGGGGGGGGAGAGGAGAGGAGCCACAGCAGCCCAAGGAGTCGAGAACGCAGCATCGAACTGGCGCTTCAGCAAATTGGGTGAGGCGACCGCTGGCTTACCGCCGTACTTTCCAGGGCGGCGTCGATAACCTGTCTGAGAACGCAGACCTTCAAGGCGCATCAACGAACAGCTCGTAGAATGCTTGTGGTGGTATTGGGGGAAATACGCAACTAGCACGGTTGAAGTTACAAGCGCCAGCTGAGTGCAGCGTGAGTGCCCCACCAGTTAAAAGAAAACTGATGCTCTGGCGACTCCTGAAGTGGCTGGCATTTCTTTCTTCATCTGTTCCGGCACATGGTTGAAGGTCTAGCCTGTAGCGTGCAGGGTAAGGGACCGGCAAACCCACCTTCCGACCCCGGCCAATAAGGGCAATTGTGTCCGCGTAATTTTATGCGGACACAACTACCCTTAATGTCAGGATCGCCATGCGCCAACGTAATTCCTACACAAAATCCTTCAAGGCCCAAGTCGTCCATGAATGCCTGCAACCTGGCGTTTCCGTGGCAGCCATCGCGATGAGTCATGGTATCAACGCTAATGTCGTGCGCCGTTGGCTACCGCTTTACCGCGATCAGCCGGTCGCCACCTTGCCAGCGTTCATTCCTTTGAAAGTCGAATCGAAACCAGTAGCTCAAGCGTCGGCGATCATTGAATTACCGATTGGCCAGCAAACGCTTACGGTGAAGTGGCCAATTTCCGATCCCGAAGGATGCGCCCGACTCATTCGAGGGCTCACCCAATGATCCGCATCGATGCCATCTGGCTCTCCACCGAACCCATGGACATGCGTGCTGGCACCGACACTGCGTTGGCCAGGGTGATAGCGGTGTTCGGTGCGGCGAAGCCGCACTGTGCTTATCTATTCGCCAACCGCCGCGCCACTCGCATGAAAGTCCTGGTGCATGATGGGTTTGGCATCTGGCTGGCTGCCCGCCGATTGAATCAAGGAAAGTTTCACTGACCAGGAATTCGTCAAGGCTCTGAACTTGAGTTGGATACCGAGCAACTTCAGGCTTTAGTGCTGGGCTTGCCTTGGCAGCGCGCTGGGGCTGGCGGTGTGATCACACTGCTTTAACGGCTGCCATTAGCCTATCGGTGTATCGCTGCGAACGGCCTGCTCTGGCACAATCTGCAGCATGAATTCTTCTCCCAATCTCGACCAAATGACTCCTGACGCAACTGCGTGCCTTAGCTGCGCAGTTGCTCTTGCAAGTCGATGCAATGGGTAAGACGGTCGAAACCATTGGCAAGAAGACCAACCGCGATCAGACGGTGATCGAGAAGCTGACCTTCGAGATCGCGCAGCTCAAGCGCTTGAAATTTGCCAAGCGCAGCGAGCAGATGAACCCTGAGCAGGCCAGCTTGCTCGATGACCTGATCGATACCGATATCGCCACGATTGAAGCTGAGCTTCAAGCCTTGCAAACAGCGCCTGCGCCGACCGAGAAAAAGCAAAATCCCCAGCGCACCGCGTTGCCGGCAGAATTTCCACGCACGTTGATCCATCACGAACCGGACAACACTCACTGCCCATGCGGCTGCGCGCTCAAACGCATCGGTGCAGATGCTCATGCCGGGAACAAAGAAAACCCATCGCTCCTATGTTTGGGCCTACGCCACCAGCCAATTCTCGGATCTGTCAGCGGTGGTTTACGATTTCAGCCCCAGCCGCGCCGGTGAGCACGCTCGCAACTTCCTGAAAGACTGGAAGGGCAAACTGGTCTGCGATGATTTTGGCGGTTACAAAGCCAGTTTCGAACTCGGCGTGACCGAGATCGGGTGCATGGCCCATGCGCGGCGCAAATTCTTCGAGCTGCATGCTACGAATAAAAGCACGCTTGCTGAGCAAGCCTTGCGCTATATCCAGTTGCTGTACGAAATCGAGAGCGAAGTCCGCGACCTGGAACCGGATTTACGGCGCCGAATACGGCAAGAAAAAGCCGTCCCGGTAATGGACATGCTACATGCCTGGACGAGCGCTCAGCGCGAGCTTGTACCCGAAGGTTCAGGCATCAGCAGAGCACTCGATTACAGCCTGAAACGCTGGGCAGCGCTGTCGCGCTACCTCGATGACGGGGTCGTGCCCATAGACAATAATTGGGCTGAGAACCAAATCAGGCCATGGGCTCTTGGGCGCAAGAACTGGTTCTTTGCAGGGTCGCTACGCAGCGGAAAACGGGCGGCGGCGATCATGAGCTTGATCCAGTCTGCGCGGCTGAATGGTCATGATCCGTATGCTTATCTGAAGGATGTGCTTACGCGCCTGCCGACGCAGCGGGCGAGTGAAATCGATCAGTTGCTGCCGCATAGGTGGCAGCCGGTTTCATCACGCAAGGTGTGATGCCCAGGCGCTTACGTGGCTTGTGCACTTGCTAACAAACTGGCGCGTATCGCTCGGGCAATAGCCGCTCACCATACGCAATATGAAACAGGGCCAGACGCCTTGAACGCCTGACCCTGCGGTTGTTGCAGTAGAACGATTCACCTTCAGGTTTTGCGATAGCTGAACAACAGATGATGTGAACGGCGCACCGGCCTGACGAAAATCCTGACATAAAAATCAGCTTCAGAAGCCGACGGGTTTTTAAAGATCGTCAGGCGCGACTCTCATCGTGGCGCTGGGGCCTGCCCCAAACAGACGCCGGATAGATTTAAGCAAGCCAACCACGTCACCCAGTATTGCAAAAATGGGGGTGACCATAGATTTTATTGCCTGAGTTTCACTGCAGCCAGGGCAGCCTTTGGAAGCACTAGCTGTTAGGGGAGCGAAGCTGGGCTCCAGCGATTGGGTAGCGGTTGTCTCATATGATTGTGGCAAGCCACCTAAGGGCGACCTACCAGCGGCCAGATGTCAGCTATCGTTTGAACTCGACTGAGTTTTAGGGGCATCAACACTCGGCTGTTTTTTTGCGATTTCTGACTTCGTCTCTGCGGACTTTTGAGCGGCCAGATAGGCCTGCTGCTGTTCCAAATTTCGTTGTATCAAACGGTCAGCACCGCCTTCAGCGAGCGCGCTAGTGGCACTGATACTGAGCAGTGAAATAATGGCAAGCTTGCGAAGGTTCATTTTGCATCTCTCTGATAATGGTCATGGAAGATACTGTTGCCACGCTTCCGTTTGCCATTCTCAGAGTTCGGGATTAACCAGCGATTAATGGGTCCAGTGCTTTCGAATCCATAGCGTGAAAACTTGTGCTACCAGTTAGGCGCCTTTCCGAGACTTGACACCTCCCGCTGCTTTTTCGTTTCCGACCCACCACACCCATTGCTCCGAGCTGGGAGTGCTGTGTGAGCCGATTCAATTCCAAAAAACATGCCCCACGGAATCGAGCGCATGGAGTATCTACAGCGCCTGCTCGACAAGATCGACAGGTTCGAATTTTTGATTGCGGGCCTCATTGGGGCCGTAGTTGCGAGCTGGTGGCACAAGGACGACTTGCCCGACTGGCGCGCCTGGATGGTGTTCTTGGTTACGGGTGCTGCCTGCTCGCTGTACCTGACGAGCATGGTCAGCGCCTACCTGAATGTCACCGAGCCCAAGATCGTCGCCGGGATTGGTTTCCTCCTTGGCATGTTCGGAGGCTCGCTACTGGCAGCAATCAACCGAGCCATCAAAGCCGCTGACCTCTGGGTGCTTTACTTTGAGCAACGTCGCCTGCAGCGTCATGCAGGCTTCTTCACCCTGCTGATTTTCGGCGTCGGTGCGGTGGTGGCGGGGCAGTATTCCGGCTGGAACCTGGGCCTGTCCCAAGGCTTCGGCGGCATGTTTCTGGCCTTGCTGATCATTGCCGTATGTACCTGTTTCGTTACTCGGCGGTGAAGCATCGAGTAATCTCCTATGAGCCCGGGAGCGCTACATCACGTTTGTTCTGCAAACGGCGGGTCAGCATTGCAAGCGTCACGGCCAACGCACCGCATGAGCAGATAACCAGCGCCATTGGCAACGCCGTACCATCGTGAAGCACACCCACCAGCGCGGCCGCTGCTGCCGCCACACTGAACTGCAGGCAACCGAGCAATGCCGACGCGCTGCCCGCACGCGCCCATTGCCCGTTCATGGCGCAGGCTGAGGCATTGGGGTGATGGAGCCCAGGCAGGCAATGCAGACAAACAAGGGCACCAGCAGGGGGCAGAGCTGTTCGGTGCGCAGACCGGCAATCACCAACAATGCCAGTGCAGCAGCGAGGTACATCCAGATAACCCGCGACAGCAGGAACGCAGGCCCCTTTTTGCCCACCAACCGGGCATTGAGCTGCGAGACCAGAATGAAACCCGCCGCATTGGTACCGAACAGCCAGCCATAGTGCTCAGGCGGCACTCCGTAGAGCTTGATGAACACGAACGGCGAACCGGCGATGTAAGAAAACATCCCAGCCATGGCGATCCCGCCAGTGAGCGCGTGGCCTAGAAAAATACGATCGCCCAACAAGCGGCGGTACTGCGTCAGTGCGCCTGATAAAGGCTGGCGAGGATGAGTGGCGGGCATGCTTTCCGGCAGGCCCAGCGCCACGGCTATTGAAGCCAGCGCACTGAACGCCGTCAGGCTGATGAAGATCGACTGCCACCCATAGAGGTTGACCAGCAAGCCGCCGAGCATGGGCGCCAGAATCGGCGCCAAGCCCATCACCAGCATTAATTGCGAGAATACTTTGGCCGACTGAACGGCATCGCACCTGTCGCTGACAATGGCTCGGGCAATCACCATCCCCGCACAGCCGCCCAGCGCCTGAACGAAGCGCGCGCCGATCAGCCATTCCAGATTCGGCGCGAAGGCACACGCCTGCGATGCGAGGGTGAACAGCGAAGCCCCGAACAGCAGCGGGACACGTCGGCCGAAGCGATCCGCCACCGGCCCGTAAGCCAGTTGACCGATGGACAAGCCCAGAAAATATGACGCCAGGGTCAACTGGACATGCTTCTCGTCAGTGCCAAACGCGAGGGCAATGGCAGGGAAGCCAGGCAGATAAAAGTCGACGGCCAAGGGGCCGAAGGCGCTCAAGGCACCGAGAATAATGATTGCGCGCAGGTTCATCAGACATCCAGACGATATTCAGAGCAGAGGGGGTACCCAACCCCGCAAAGCCCAGACATGGTATGCACTTAAGTTTAAGTGGACACCAGTTCTAGCCTTTTAAGCGGGTATTTCATGCAGCCAACACGCTATTCCGACTCCAACTCCTTCAAAGCCCAGGTCATTCAGGAGTGTGCCCAATCCAGCGAAATGGAGCTGGATACCGATCAACTCCCGGCACTGGTAGATGACTTGGCCGGACGCATACCGTGCAAGATCGGGTTGGATGGTACAGCGGTTCTTACACCCATCAACGTGATCTAGAAATTGCCTCTTTGCTAATCAGTGTCTGCGCTCGCACATATTGTCCTGGCGTAACACCCATTATCCGACGGAACATGGCAATGAAAGCACTAATATTTTCGTAGCCAAGCTCAATCGCCGTTGTCGTCACTGACATCCCCTCGACTAATAGTTGAATAGCGCGCAACGTGCGTGCACGTTGTCGCCATTCAGAAAAACTAAAACCGGTTTCAGCGACCAGACGCCGGGCAAGTGTTCTAGGTGCCATACCTGACCAAGCAGCCCAATCCTCAAGTGATCTATTGTCATCAAGCTGAGCAAGTATCGCATCGGTGATACGCCTCAAGCGCGGGTCATTGGGGTGCGTCAGACCGATGGGTTCAGCGGGTGAGGTAGCAATTTCATCCAAGATGACTGCTGCAACCCGCGACTCCATTTCGTTGCGGGGTGGTTGTCCCCACGACGCAGCGCGGCTTACCGCTTCGCGCAGCAAACTGCTGACCCTAAATGTGCATGGCATTTGATGCAGGATCCCGCACTCTTGCTCCGCGATATAGACCATCGCTCCTGCAAAAGCGCCATGCGACATCATCGCGTGTGCGACACGGGGAGGTATCCAAATGGCATGGCTAGCCGGCACTACCCATGAGCCGCCGTCAGTGCTCACGGAAAGCAGCCCGGCAAGGCTTGCGATTAGTTGGCCTGTCGTATGAGTGTGGGCCGCCGTTTCGCGGATCGCCCGGTCGCGTTGCTCTATCGCCAGCAGTGGCATAAGCGCGCGGTTCATGGCTGGTTTACGTTATCCAATGTCATATCCGAGGTAGCCATATCCTGAATGCCTAATGGAGAATAAGACCGGTCAGAGGAATACTCAATGTCTAAAAATCGCAAATGTTGCCTCTCTTGGATTGGCCTGATTATGCGTACCTCTCACAGATTTATTTTCTGTGTTTTGGCCGTAACAGCTGGATGTGCAAGCTCAACTCCCTATTTGGCCCGTGAACCTTTAAAGGATCATTTGATGAATTCTAACCACATGGTGCATGCCGTCGATCATATTGGCTTCGCAGTCAGTTCATTGGAAGAAGCCATTCGCTTCTGGACAATTGGACTTGGGTTCATTCTTGAGCGTCAGTCGGAAATGGGCGGATCATTCATTTTGCAAGTAACCGGCACCGCCGATCCGAGCGTGCGAACGGCGATAGTCAAAGGCCCGGATGGCAGTCGAGTAGAGTTGCTGGAATATTCGCAGGGTGACCACCACGGTATCACTACACCTACGGCATCAGCGATTGGTTCAGCGCATTTGGCATTGAGGGTGCAAGACATATACGCCGTACTCGAACGCATTGAGCAAGCAGGCTGGAAAGCAAGAGGCAAGCCTCAAGCGATTCCCGCAGGCCCACGCAAGGGAACTCTAGTTGTATATGTGACTGGGCCAGATCATATCACTCTGGAACTGATGCAGGCTAATGAGTAGCTTCCTGCCGAAGACTGTTAAACTTATTTCCCTAAAGCAATTACTTAAAGCGCTCTCCGTCGCGCATGACGTCTCATGGCAAACATAAAGATCATCAGATTCAAGTATACAGCTGGCGTAATCATACACTTCGCCGGCCACATAAAATTTGGATTTCCTTTCTGGCACTCCACTGCGCAGATCGAAAAGCTAAAGCCCTGTTAGTGCGCTAGAGCGCAGGTCACTAACGCGTAAAGGCGCAAATCTTAAATTACCGCCATATAGGATCTATCAATGACTGCTTTTGGCGGCGGACATTCTGATCTGCGACCCAAGTCTTCCAGGCACAGGGAGGAGCGCCAGCTCTCGAATTTCCGCCAATCCTCAAAGGCGGAAATCGTGTATTGGGAGGAGGGCGGAAGTCATGCTCAAGCTACTGCAATAAGTTAGAGTTCTTTCGACAGTGGTTGCAGCATTTGAAATGCTAAAATTCACAACCCACTATGATCAGTAAATTGATTGCCTTGAAAATTATCCGCGTCCCCACTGAACGGCTCAACGAAACTGAAAGTGCGCTTAATTACCGACCACACACTTTCATTCCCTAGTCGCTGCTGGGTCTCGTAAAGTCCTCGTTCCGCCAAGCAACTCCTGATACTTGCATCCCTAAGCGAGTAAAGTGTTGCAGTTCTTAGGATCGCTGCGTCCGACCTCGAATGTCCGGAGCGGACCATCATCAGTTCTGCGTGTAGCAAAACGTCTTTCACAATATTTCTAATTTGTCTCTGCGAAACACCCGAACGACCGTGCTTTGTTATGAGCAGAGGCTCTCGATCCAAATTATGCGACGACGAAAATATCTGTCTACTAATACAGTAACGCTCAAGGTAGGGAATGAACTCTAGCGGTAATTTTGATCTGCGAGATGTAGTTTGATCATTCCCTTCATAATACCAACAATCCTCTTTTACAAAACACCCCATAGAGGGTACGTGCTTTTTGGTCGCTGCCAACTTCCTCATTGGAACTAGCAAGTACCTTGTCATTGCTATGATAAAAAGTGCTCTCTCAAAATCTGCGTCTTGCTCACATAAATCTGCAGCTGATAAGACAGCAAAGTTTAGATGAATCGCTCCAACACCTCTACCAATTGCACCACTATCTCTTGACAACTCTTCCAAAAATAATGGAGCTAGACCCTTGGTTGGATTGTGAGTCCGAATTTTTCGACTAATCAAAAATTCAAAAAAACGCGAACATATCGAGCGTATAACTTCTAAATTAAATCTTGTAGGCAGCGTCGAGCCATCTGGCTTAACGCAAAAAGAGCGCCATTTATTATTTATTGAATATTCCTCATCATCATCGTTATACACAAACCGGTGGCGAGGCGATGTTCCAACCCATGCAGAAGGAGGAAAAGAGTTAAAACGTAGAAAAGATTTAAACTCGTCAGAACCCATTGCACATACGGAAATTTTCTGTATTTCCCAACACCATAGAAGCAAGCGCTCAACAATTACTCTGCTGGCGCCAAACAAGGCTGACGATTCGACTGTAGTATTCGCAGTTATAAACTCAGAGATAAATTCTCGACCTAATTCAGCATAGCGAGGCGCTTCAAGTGACTCATCAAAATCCAAAAGATAACGTCGAACATCAGGATGCCCAAGATAATAGGATTCGGCATCCTTCATAATCTTATCGAATCCTGAGTAGATAGGGCTCGGCGACCGCATTCCAGTTCACATCCTAATATGTTTGGTCAAAGGCTAGTCGTTTAATCTAATTTTAGCAAGAGAGCTGGCGCGTCTAAAAAGCCAAGCTGCTATCATTTTTATTGTCTTCAGAAACTATCATTTTTGGTTGTCATCAACAGTTTATAAGTCATTGAATTAGAGAATTTTTTTTAAACACTGAAAAAACCTTATCTTTATTTAAGTCAGCATTTTTCAATATAGAAATTCGGATATTATCTTTTATAGGTTCCAACAGTGGAGACCGAATAGAGACTGAAATGCGCAGCCCTATGAAAGTATTGGATTTTTTTTAATGTCCTTGATTCTCAAAATTTCAGACTCGTCACATCAAGCACAAGTATAGAAAGTTCCACCCTGACACGTAATTTAACATAATATACATTATGCGTACCCGCATATACCGCCCACGGGTATCTCCACAGCTGCTTTTCACCAGGCCGAATTTCTCTGAGTCGAGAAATTCGCCGTCGTGCACGCAACTGCTCGTGATTAACGCTTGTCCGGATAATCCACGATGGTTTCGTGCTGCAGCACTTTCCCGTTCACTTCCAGCGTTATCGTTTTGCGGATGCGCGTTCCACTGAATTGGCCTGAGCGCGGCACCGGCTTTTCACGTCGCAGTAATCCGTCGGTAATGAGATTGACGCCCAGCGCGCCGCCCAAGAGTCCCATCAAGCCTGCAAGAAAACTCATTGATTGCGTCATCGTGTCGAAGACTGGCTCAAGCATTTTTGGGATGTCGGGAGGCTCTGGGCATGCATTGGTCTGTTTGGCCTTTTCACAGGCACTCGACCAACTTTTCAGTGACTCAGCAAGCGTATTCGCGGCTTTAAGCTGTTGGTTGTGCTTGAAATCGATAAACGCGTACCAGACGTACGTACCTGGTGCCACAGAAAAAACCACCATAAACACACCGCAAAGCACATGCTTGCGCGCGATATTAAGGGCCCCGAATTTTTTCTCCGAGTTGATTCCCCAATAAATAAGCCCTGTCACGATCGCCCAAACTACGAACGCGGCCAGATACTTCAGCCAAAAAGCATTGAGCTCAGCATTGCCCCCCGTAAAATAGACCCACTTATCCTTGATGCTTGTAACTATCGCTTCCACGCTCACTACGGCCTCTCACATCCCAAGGTTTGGGCATAACTCAACTAAATGACTATTTAGTTGAGTTATCATATGGCAACTATTCTTACCCCGCGAAAAAACGCTTCAATAACCACTCGCCGCCGTCATCGCCCCACCGACAATCGCAATCCCTGAACTGCTGCCCAAGCGTGTGGCCCCGGCCTCAATCATCTTCAACGCAGTCGGATAATCGCGCACGCCACCAGAAGCCTTCACCCCAACCCCGGCACCCACAGTTCTACGCATCAGTGCCACATCTTCGACCGTAGCTCCGCTTCGACTGAACCCGGTGGACGTCTTGACGAAGGCCACACCCAGGTCACGGCAGATCTCGCAGGCTTGAACCTTCTGCTCGTCGTCCAGCAAGCAGGTTTCCAGGATGACCTTCAACGGCACGGCGCGGCAAGCCTGGTGGACCAGCGCGATGTCTTCGCGCACGGCGTCCAGCAGCCCGTCCTTCAACCAGCCGATATTGAGCACCATGTCGATCTCCCCTGCCCCGGCGGCAATCGCTCGTTGGGCTTCGAAAGCCTTGGTATCGCTCAATCCGGCGCCCAGTGGAAAGCCGACCACGGCGCAAATCACCACCCTGTCGTCGGTCAGGCACGAAGCGGCGTAAGGCACTTGCGCAGAATTGAGGCACACCGAATAAAAGCCATGCTCGCGGGCTTCCTCGCACAAGGTGCGGATCTGTGCCTGGGAGGCGTCGGGCGCCAGTAACGTGTGATCGATGTACTTGGCCAATGCGGCGGGTGGGAGACTGTTCATTTAATGGGCCCTTGCCTGTATGTTGCCAATGATTGTGAGGCGCTTGTCCCAGCGTCTACATAATTTAGTTACAATACTAACAATTAATGTTACTTATTTAACACCAACAATCAAGCCCTGGAAGACTCGTGGACAGTAGAAAAGCCGAGCGATTGAAGCTTATCCAACAAGCCCTGCAGGACCAGAACGCCATTCACCTGAAGGAAATGGCCGCACTGTTGGACGTTTCCGAGATGACCTTGCGCCGCGACCTCAACCATTTCAGCGATCACCTGCGACTGCTGGGTGGCTATATCACCCGGGTCGGCAATGAGAGTGGCGATTACCGAGTAGCCGAGCAGGACACGCGTCACGTCGAGGAAAAACGCCGCATCGGCAAACTCGCCGCTTCTTTGGTTCAGGCCGGCGATACGGTATTTTTCGACTGTGGTACCACCTCGCCTTTTGTCGTTGATTTCATCCCCGATGCGCTGGAGTTCACTGCGGTGTGCAGCTCATTGAACGTGCTGCTCAAACTGCAGAACAAACCCAATTGCCACATCGTGTTGTGCGGCGGCACCTTTCACCGCAAGAACCAGGTCTTTGAAAGCAGCGCCGAAAGCAGCATCCTCGATAGCGTGCGCCTGACGTGGGCCTTTGTGACCGCGGCCGGCGTCAGCCAAGCGTTTGGCGTCACCTGCTTCAACTTCAATGAAGTCGAGGTCAAGCAAAAGGTCATGCGCCAGGCTCAGCAACGCGTATTGCTCGCCGATTTCAGTAAGTTCGACACAGTGCGCACTGCGCACTTCGCCGCTCTTGAGGATTTTCAGTACGTGGTCAGCGACAAGAAAATCCCCCGCAGCTACAAGGACGTCATTCAGGCCAATGGCGCGCAATTGCTGGTTTAATCCAGCAACCGTTGCCGTTCCTGCGCACTCAAATACCCGGTACTGACACTGAATGAAGCGCAGGCTCCGGCCGCCAGCGCACGCACATGGCCTTTGGCTTTCTCGGCGTTATAGCCCTCGGGTTCGCAGGTAGACGGCAACACGAACGCCGCCACTTGCTGATCTGGCGTGTACAGGATCCAGCGTGCGGCGTGCGCAAATTGCTCGGGACGGTAGCGGGTGTAGAACGCCGCACCGCTGGGATGATCCAGCAGAAAATGCGCCTGGCCCCTGGCGTCTGTGCCGACCCCGTCGAAGAAAAATACGATCTCGGGGTCGTACAATGCCGGTTGCTCCAGGCAGGCCAATTGCGCAGGCTGTTCGGCCAGCTGCGCCATATAGGCACTCCATGCCGGCGTCGGCTTGACATGGTCCGGCACGCTGGTGCGCAGACGCTGGCGCTGTATGCCCAATGGCTCGACAAAGCGGGCGCCGTCTACGTACGCGTAGTTCATGTGGGCCATGTACATCAGGTCCATGGGCTTGCCGGCCAGGTTCGACACCTGCATGTCGATATCGAACACGGCCGAATCGGCGCGCAGCGTCACGCTGGGACACGCTCGGTAGCGATCGCCGAATCCCTTGGCATATTCATACGAGCCGCCCAGGCGTACAACGCCCTCGTCCACCTCCAGCCAGGCCGTATCCATGGGCGCGCAGGGCATTTCGCCGTGCAAGGCATGCGTGTCATCCGGCGCGGGGCAGCCGTTGCGCAGCAGCCCACTGTGAAACATGAAGCAGCCGTAAGTATCGATTATCGTCGGACTGGGCCGAGGTTGCTCGAACAGGTTGCTCATGGTCAAGTCGCAACCGTCGAACACGGCTGACCAGATCATCTGCCCTTGAAAAGGCAGTATCACCAGTCGCCCACGGCTATTCTCCAGGCTCACGGCCAGCACGCCGGACGGGTAGACCCAGGCACTGACCTTGAAGGCCGACGATTGCAGGAGGATCTTCTCCTGCTCGGCAAACACCGCAGGGTACAGCGCGATATGTGTATTCATGAGGCTACCGCCCTGGTCGCGCCCATCGGTAAGCTGCCGGATTGGCGCATGCACTTGAGCGCATACATCACGATCACAATGAAACACAGCAGCGGCACGCTGTAAGCCAGTTGCATGTTGCCGCCGCTGGCGTCGGACAACAGGCCCTGGAAGATCGGAATCACCCCGCCGCCGACGATGCTCATCACCAGCAATGAACCGCCGACGCCGGTGTCTTCACCCAGGCCATCGATGGTCAGGCCGTAGATGGTCGGCCAGCAGGGGCCGAGGAAGATACTCACGCCAACCGCTGCATACACCGCCGAAATGTTCGGCACCAGAATGGTGTAGGCCAGCAGCACGATGCACAGCACCCCGTAGATCGCGAGTACCTTGGCGGGATGCAGGCGACGCATCAAAAGGTTGGCAATCAACTTTCCGACAAAATAGGCGGCAAACGTAGTCAGCAGAAACCATGATGCGCTGCGTTCATTCATACCGCCCATTTGCATGGCCAGGCGAATGGTGAAGCTCCATACGCCGACCTGTGCGCCCACATAAAGAAACTGCGCCAATACGCCAAAGGTAAAGCGCGGGTTACGCCACAGCCGCCCCAGGCTTTGACCCAGGCTGCCGGGCTTGCTGCCGGCGGGCTTGTTGCCCTTGCACGCAGGGAACCGCGTAATGGCGATCAGGATAAAGATCAGCACCAGCACCGCAATCATCCATTTGTAGGGCAACAGCGTGGACTGGATCATTTGCAACTGCTGCACCGCTGCCTCGGAGGCGCTCATCCGAGCCAGCTGTTCAGTGGTGGCGTCGGTGTCCTTGAACATCACGAAACTGCCCACATACACCCCGGCCATGGCACCGAAGGGGTGAAAGGTCTGCGAAATATTCAAGCGCCGGGTCCCGGTTTCTCGGGGCCCCATCAGTGTCGAGTAGGTATTGCAGGCGGTTTCAAGGAACGACAGGCCGGCGGCGATCACAAACAGCGCCAGGAGGAACATGCCGTACTTGGCCGTGGAGGCGGCCGGGAAAAACAACAGGCAACCCAACATGTATAGCAGCAGCCCGATCAGAATCGTGCTCTTGTAGCTGAAACGACGAACCACCATCGCGGCCGGAATAGCCACAAAAAAGTAGCCCAGGTAAAACGCCGACTGCACAAAGGCCGTCTGGAAATCACTCAGCAAAAATGCTTTCTTGAAGTGGGCGATCAGCACGTCGTTCATGCTCGCGGCCGCAGCCCATAGGGCAAAGATGCTGCACAGCAGGATAAAAGCGAACCAGGGCGTGCGGTTCAGGTAGAAACCGTCGGGTGTCTGTTGCAGCGCAGGTGTGTTCATTATTGTTCTCCGGGCTGGGCTGGGCTGAGGGTGTCAGCGCTGTTGTTGCTCAAAGCGATTGAACGTTTCACTGTCGGGATAGGAACTCTGCGTACCCAGCCCCATGACCGAGCAGGCGGAATACGCCACCGCCCGCTCCATGGCCTGGCGAATATGGCGGTCGCGGTTCCAGTGGTGAATGAAACAACCGATAAAGGCATCCCCGGCACCGGTGGTGTCACGGGCTTCAACCCGTACCGCCGGCACCTGGAACTCGCCCTCCTCCCCCACATACAGCGCACCGTGCTCGCCGAGGGTCACGATCACGTGCCGGATGCCGCTGGTCACCAGGCTACGGGCGGCGGTCTGGGCCGATTGCGGCGAGTCCACAACGTGGCCGCTGATCAACGCCAGCTCCGATTCGTTGGGGATCAGGAAGTCAAGGTGCGCCAGGTGCTCACGACTCAAACCGGCCAGGGCCGGTGCAGGGTTGAGGAGCACCGCGATACCGTGCCGGTGAGCGAATTCGATGGCGTGGTAGACCGTGTCAAGATTGATCTCCAGCTGCAGCACGATCAGCGTGCATTCGCGAAGGTCGGCGGCAGCCGCCTCGATGTCCGCCGGCAGCAAATGCGCATTGGCTCCCTTGACGATCAAAATGCTGTTGTGAGAGTCGGCCCGAACAAAAATCGGTGCGACGCCGCTGGAAACGCCAGGCACGCGCTGCACATAACGGGTGTCGATACCAAAGCGCTGGAAGTTGGCCACTGTGTTGTCGGCAAACATATCGTCGCCGACCTTGCTCAGCATCAGGACATCAGCCCCAAGCTTGGCGGCAGCCACCGCCTGGTTGGCCCCTTTGCCGCCGCAACCCATGGCAAAGCCAGGCGCTTCAAGGGTTTCGCCCTGAACCGGCATGCGGTCGATATAGGTAATCAAATCCACCATGTTGCTGCCGATGACTGCGATCTTGCTCATTGCTATTCCACCTTGTTACGGCTGGACCAGGCAGGCCATGCCGCTCTTGTTTTGTTATTTAAATAACATAAGGTGTGAATATTCAATCTTTTTTTGCGCGAACGATTCAAGTCATCGTACGAACAGGCGCTGACAAGGGTCGGGCATCAAGCGCCGGGGCGCGACGTTGAGCCGTTGCTGAATGATAATTTCACGCAAAAAAAACCGGCCCACCAGGAGCCGGCCACGAAGACGCCCGCGTTACAGTCTGAACCGATCCACGGACTGCGACAGTTTGCTGGCCAAGCCAGCCAACTCATCGGTGGTCGAGGCGGTATCGCCAATAACGCGACTATTGCTTTGCGACATGCCGGCAATCATCTCCACCTGATGGGCGATCTCGTTACTGGCCAAACTCTGTTCACTGATGGTGCGGGAAATATCATTCACCAGCTCCGTGGTATTGAGCGTGGCCTGGAGGATCTCGCGAATGGCGCGTTCCACGTCGGCCGTGACGGCCATGCCCTTGTCGACTTGAGCAACGCCCTCCTCCATGCTGGTCACCGCTTCACGGGTGTTTTGCTGGATACGCCCGACCATGCTGGCGATTTCCTGGGTCGAGGCGCTGGTGCGCCCCGCCAGGCTGCGCACTTCGTCGGCCACCACGGCGAAGCCGCGGCCCTGCTCGCCGGCGCGGGCGGCTTCGATGGCGGCGTTCAGGGCCAGCAAGTTGGTTTGGTCGGCGATGCCCTTGATCACCTGGATAATGCTGAAGATTGCTTCGGATTCTTTGTCCAGGGTGCGAATCACCTGGGCCGATTGCTGGGCCGAGCGGGCGATGCCATCCATGTCGCTGACCACTTGATGAATGATCCGGCCGCCGTCCTTGGCCAGGGTTTCAGCCTGGTTGGCCATGTCCAGCGCCTGCCCGGCATGACGGGTGATTTCTTCGATGCTGGCGGTCATTTCACTCGCGGCGGCGGCCATGGTGCTGGCGGCCTCGCTTTGCTGCTGGCTGCTGCCCGCCACCTCATGACAGCCCTGGCTCAGGCGTTCGCTTACACCGTTGACCTCATGGGCATTGCTGCGCACCACGTCGATCATGCCGCGCAAATCGCGCTGCATGGTGGCGAGGCTGCGAATCAGCGTACTGGCTTCGTCCTGGTTGCGCGGCTCGACAATCGGTTCGCTCAGGTTGCCGTGGGCGATGCTGTCGGCAATGCGGCTGGCGGTGCGCAGCGGCCCCATGATGCTCAGGATCACCCAGCGTCCCTGGGCCAGCAGCAGCAAAAGGCTGGCGCCGAGTACCACGCCCAGGATCCAGTTGGCGTTGCTGATCGCTTGCCGGGTGCCGGTGCTGGTTTGTTGGGTCTTGGTCTCGATCAGTTCACTCAGCGCGGCCATTTGGTCCTCCAACTGCCTGAACGCAGCATTGAAGGTCTCAAGCTCCCCACGCGCCGCCTCGGGATTGGCCAGGGCCAGCGCGACGATGCGCTCGCCGGCGCTGACGTAGGTCTCCAGGCTGGGTTTGATTTTTTCCAGGCTGGCCTTGATGGTGGCGTCCAGCGGCAGCTGGAAATTATCCGCCAGCATCTGTCGGAAGTGCTCGGCATGCTCCTTGAGCGAGGCACTGACGTCGGCCGGCGTGCTGGTGCTTTTGCCCAACCCCACCAGCATGGCAGACAACACATCGGCACGCAGGGCGTCGTGCATCATGTCGGCTTCCATATGGTTGCGCAGCACCGTCATGCTGACTTCATTGTCCTGCACGGCGGCGCCCATCCGGGAATTTCCCAGGTAGCCGGCCAGGCTCATGATCAAGGCGGTCAGCAGCCCGGTCGCAATCAACAGCATCAAGCGTAGTTTGATCGTCATCTGGTATCCCCATACCTGGACCGCCGGTTGGGAAACCAACCGTTCGAGCGTCGTTAGTACCGTTATCGGCACGGGCCTCGGTTAGTGAAGCCCAAGTTTGCGGATCTGTGCCAATCCCTTAAGCTGGGCGTCTTTTTGCCCGGACTTGCCCATGCCTAGAAGCATCGCCCACCTCGCCCTGCTGTTGGGCTTGATCACCGCCGTTGGCCCGTTTGCCATCGACAGTTACCTGCCGGCGCTGCCAACCCTTGGCGCCAGTCTCAACGCGTCGCCGGCCGCCGTGCAGATGAGCCTGACTGTGTTCTTCATGGTCATCGGGGTGTGCCAGCTGTTCTACGGCCCGATCAGCGATGTCTTTGGGCGCAAATTGCCGATCTATGCAGGGTTGGTGATCTTTACCGTGGGCAGCATCGGCTGTGCGTTGGCCCCCAGCATCGAAGTGCTGATCGGCTTTCGCGCGGTGCAGGCCTTTGGCGCATGCGCGGGGATGGTGATTCCACGGGCGATTGTCCGCGACCTGTACACCGGCCATGAAGCGGCGCGCTTGATGGCCTTGTTGATGCTGGTGATGAGCGTTTCGCCGATCCTTGCGCCATTGGCCGGCAGCCTGGTGATTTCGCTGTGGAGTTGGCGCGAAGTGTTTGCCGCGTTGGCGGTGGTGGCGCTGTTGTGCCTGGTGATGACGATCGTGCAACTGCCGGAAACCCATCCGGCGGAGCGGCGTCTGGGCAAGACCCTGGGCAGTGCATTCGGCAGCTACGGCGCCCTCCTCCGCGATCCGGTGTTCACCGGGTTGTCGGTAGTCAGCGGCTTTGGCCTGGCGACGTTCTTCGTGTTTATCGGCAGCGCGCCCTTCGTGTACATCGAATACTTCGGCCTGACACCGACGCAATTCAGCCTGTGTTTTGCAGTGAATGCGGCGTCATTCTTTGCCATGAGCCAACTGACGGCACGCCTGAGTGCGCGCTTTGGCCTGCCGCCGCTGATCCGCTGGTCGGTGATTGCCGTGGCAGCCGTGATGGCGCTGCTGGCGGCCACGACACTGTGGGGCAATCACCTGGTCTTGATGATGACCCTGCTGTTTATCGGCTTCGGCTTTCTCGGCCTGTTATTACCGGCCGCCGGCGTGTTGTCGCTGGAAGACCATGGCGCGGTGGCAGGTTCGGCATCGGCCCTGCTGGGCGCGATTCAGATGGTCACCGCCGCTGTCTCCATGACGCTGGTGGGGCTGTTTGCCGACCATACGCCCGCGCCAATGCTGGTGGGCATCGCGCTGTGCGCGACCGCCGCCATGCTTACCGTGCTGTGGACGCTGCGCCGCTTGCCGCCACACCTGGCGAGCGCCTGATCGCCGCGCCACGCCTACAAATCAAAGCGGTCCACCGCCCGCCGCCGCTCGTTGTCGTCACGTACGTCATAGCTGGCGGTGGTCTGGATATTGGTGTGATGGGCCAGCTTTTGCGCAATCGACAGGTCATGTTCCTCGATCACCCGCGTGATGAATGAGCGACGGAAGTCATGGGGCATGATCTTGACGCCCACTTGGTCCCCACGCTGGCGGGCGATGTAGTAAATCGCGTGCTTGGTGATACGTTCCCGGGTGATATGACTGCCGCGTCGAATGCGGTTGAACAGGAACGTGTCGTCCTCTTCGCCTTCCTTGAGTTGCCCGCGACGGAACTCCAGCCAGGCCTGCAGCTTGGCAAATGCCCAATCCGGCGCGTATTTGACCAGTTCTTTGTTGCCCTTGCCGATCACGCGCAAGCTGCGCTGCTCAAAGTCGATCTGCGCCAGGTCAAGGTTGACCGACTCCGATTTGCGCATGCCGGAGCCGTACAGGAGGCCGATGACGGCGGCGTCGCGCAGGCCCTGGGGGCGTGGGTCGGCGGCGCAGACTTCCATCATCTCGCGGATCAACGTGCGGCGCAGGTTGCGTCCCTGCCCCAGCCGTGTACCGGACGCGGCCTTGACCGAACGCATCTTCAACAGATGTTCCTGGCTGATCAGGCTCATCCGCCACGCTTCATTCATCACCCCGCGCACGGCGTTCACATACAGGGACGAGGTGTTCGGCGCATAGCCGTCCTCACGCAACGCGGCGACCAGGGCAATCACCTGTTCGGGCTGCAGCAGGTGCCAGTCGATGTCGTCCAGGTTGACCTCGTCAAGGCCGAGGCGGTCGGCGGCGTCCTGCAGCACGTAACGCATGGTCAGTTGGCTGGAGGGCGCTAGGCGGGTGAGGTAGAGGGTCAGCGGGTTGCGGATGGACTCAGTCAAGGTAGATCAGCCTTTGGATTAAATATCACAAGCAATCCATTGATTCATCGTGATATTTATTGATTGGCGAAGGCCGAGTCTAGCGCAGTATCGGCCCTGCCATCAAATCAAGGCGCCACCTCTTCTTCTTCGGCAGATGGCTGAGGTTGAGCCTGGGATTGGCTCCAATCGGCGTCCTGTTTCTGCATCAGGGCAAACCAGTGGCGACGCATGAAGGTCAGGTAACTGTCCGGCGCCTTGGCGAAATCCTTCTCGTCGGCGTAGCAGCCTGGCAGCGGCAGTTCGGTGCCCTGCTCCTTGTACTGGCTGACCAGCGCCTGCTGGGCGGCCACGCTGCAATCGGTCGGCAACGGCATGCCGCGCAAGGCACCGGCGTCCTCGTCCCACCAGGCTGCGCCGTAGCGGTCAACGCCGCGCAGGCGATACTTCTCCGACTTGCCGACATGCATGATCAACTTGAATTCATTCGGGCTGACGTCGCTGGTACAGGTGCGCGAATAGCCAACGGTCGCCTGGGTATTGCCGTCACCCAGCAGGTCGGTGACCTGGGTAGCCCCCTTGTCAAAGTGCAGCCTGGCGTCGAACTGGCACTGGCGTACGTCGTCATAGAGCATCCACACGCGCTTGGGATGCTCGCCCGCCAGCAGGTATTGGGCCGCGTAGACAAAGGCCGACTGGGTGCCATCGTCGTCCCGCTCGCCGACCTGTTCGGCCAGCACCAGCAGGTTTTTGCCCTGGCGGTCGTCCCAGGTATAGGCGGCGACTTGCTTGCCACGCACTTCGACACCTTCGGGTACCTGATCAATGTTCGCCAGGGCCACGCCTTCATCGGCCCGCACGGCCGTGACACAGGCGACGCATACCCACAATCCCATCAACACCGGCCGCAACTGGCCGCGTAAAAGCTGCACGCTATTCATCCGAGTACCCTGGCAAGAGATGGCTTACTTTACCGGCACTTGAAGGGCAATGCAGAGAAGATTGTTGAATAGATACACAGAGGCCATCACGGGTGCTGCCCACGTGAACCAAATACTCGGCGGCCTGTTCCTATCTGCCTGAAAATCACAAGGTTTAACACCTTGGCCACATAGCTGAACCCTAGCTGTCTACCTGTCAAATAAACGAGTTTTTCATCCGCCTTTCATATTCGTTGAACATTTTTGCGCTTAACCTTGTATGCAACACTTCAGAGCAATCCGGGGTTAATCGACTAAGCTGTTGATTACGCTTTATCTTTATCGCCGCTTTGTCATCTGCGGGCTGTAGTTTTGCCCAATAAACGCTGCTGTTTTTCGCGCTCCAAGTTGCTCCAGCCGAGGTCTTGAATCTTTGAAACCCTACCCTATTCATTGCGTATCGATCGTTATTCCGGTCTATAACGAGCAAGAGAGCCTGCCCGAATTGCTGCGCCGCACCACGGCCGCCTGCAAACAGTTGGCTTACGAATACGAAATAATCCTGGTGGATGACGGTAGCCGCGACGATTCGGCGCAGTTGCTCGAAGACGCCGCCGCCGAAGACGGCAGCAACGTGGTCGCGGTGATCCTCAACCGCAACTACGGCCAGCACGCGGCAATCATGGCCGGTTTCGAGCAGTGCCGGGGCGAAGTGGTGATTACCCTCGACGCCGACCTGCAAAACCCGCCGGAAGAAATCCCGCGCCTGGTGGAACAAGCCGCCCTGGGCTACGACGTGGTTGCCACGGTGCGTAACAATCGCCAGGATTCGGCGTTCCGTCGCTGGCCTTCGCGCCTGATCAACCTGGCCGTGCAGCGCTCCACCGGCGTGGCCATGACTGACTACGGCTGCATGCTGCGCGCCTACCGCCGCACCATTGTCGACGCGATGCTTGCCTGCCGCGAGCGCAGCACCTTTATTCCGATCCTGGCCAATGGCTTTGCCCGTCACACCACGGAAATCCTGGTGCACCACGCCGAGCGTGAACACGGCGAATCCAAATACAGCGCCATGCGCCTGATCAGCCTGATGTTCGACCTGCTTACCTGCATGACCACCACGCCGCTGCGCCTGCTGTCCATCGTCGGTTTCAGCCTGGCGGCGCTGGGCGTGCTGTTTGCCATTGCGCTGATCGTCATGCGCCTGGCCTTCGGTGCCGGCTGGGCGGGCGATGGCCTGTTCGTGCTGTTTGCCGTGCTGTTCGTGTTCACCGGTGGCCAGTTCATCGGCATGGGCCTGCTGGGTGAATACCTGGGCCGCATGTACAGCGATGTGCGGGCCCGCCCGCGTTTCTTCATTGAAAAAGTGCTGCGCAACCAACCGGCAGCACCGGCTCCCGTGGTCGTCGTTGATGGCCTGGTGTCTTCCCATACTTCTACTTCTACTTCCGATCAGGTCCAGTCATGAGTTCAAAAGCCGTTGTCTTCGCCTACCACGATATTGGCTGTGCCGGTATTGAAGCCCTGCTCGATGCGGGTTACGACATCGCTGCGGTGTTCACCCATGCCGATGACCCCAAGGAAAACAACTTCTACGGCTCCGTCGCACAGCTGTGTGCCCGCAACGGTATCCCGGTGCACGCTCCGGAAGACGCTAACCACCCGTTGTGGGTCGAACGCATCGCCAAGCTGAACCCGGATTTCATCTTTTCCTTCTACTACCGCAACCTGTTGAGCGAGCCACTGCTGGCCACCGCCCGCCACGGCGCGTTCAACCTGCATGGTTCGCTGCTGCCCAAATACCGTGGCCGCGCACCGGCCAACTGGGTGCTGGTCAACGGTGAAACCGAAACCGGCGTGACCCTGCACCGCATGGTCAAGCGTGCCGATGCCGGTGCGATCCTGGCCCAGCAGAAAGTCAGCATCGAGCGCAGCGACACCGGCCTGAGCCTGCACGCCAAACTGCGTGATGCCGCCAGCAACCTGCTGCGCGACGCCCTGCCGCAACTGGCCCTGGGCAAACTGAGCGAAACGGCCCAGGACGAAAGCCAGGCGACCTGCTTTGGTCGCCGTACCGCCGCCGATGGCAAGATCGACTGGAAAAACCCCGCCGAACAACTGTTCAACCTGGTCCGCGCCGTAACGCAACCTTACCCTGGCGCCTTTTGCGCGGTCGGCGAGCACAAGCTCATCGTGTGGCAGGCCGAGGTGGTCAAAGGCAACGACGGTTTGGCGCCGGGCCGCGTAATCAGCGTCAACCCGCTGCGCATTGCCTGTGGCGAAGACTCACTGGTGGTCAAGTTCGGCCAGCGCAACGACAACGGCCTGTACCTGGCCGGGCCTTCCCTGGCCGATGAACTGGGCCTGGTGGACGGTTCCGTGCTGCGCGGCGCCGAGTCGGGCCGCAAGCCACGCCGCACCCGTGTGTTGATCCTGGGGGTGAACGGCTTTATCGGTAATCACCTGTCCGAGCGCCTGCTGCGCGACGACCGTTACGAAGTCTACGGCCTGGATATCGGCTCCGACGCCATCGAGCGCCTGCGCAGCCACCCCAACTTCCACTATGTGGAAGGCGATATCAGCATCCACACCGAGTGGATCGAGTACCACATCAAAAAATGCGACGTGGTGCTGCCCCTGGTGGCCATCGCCACCCCGATCGAATACACCCGCAACCCGCTGCGCGTGTTCGAGCTGGATTTCGAAGAAAACCTCAAGCTGGTGCGTTACTGCGTCAAGTACAACAAGCGCGTGATCTTCCCATCGACTTCCGAAGTCTATGGCATGTGCCAGGACCAGTACTTCGACGAAGACACCTCCAACCTGGTGGTCGGCCCGGTCAACAAGCAACGCTGGATCTACTCGGTCTCCAAGCAACTGCTCGACCGCGTGATCTGGGCCTACGGCGACAAGGGCCTGAAATTCACCCTGTTCCGTCCGTTCAACTGGATGGGCCCGCGCCTTGATCGCCTGGACTCGGCGCGTATCGGCAGCTCCCGTGCCATCACCCAATTGATCCTGAACCTGGTGGAAGGCACGCCGATCCGCCTGTTCGACGGTGGCGAGCAGAAGCGTTGCTTCACCGACATCGCCGACGGCATCGAAGCCCTGGCGCGCATAATCGATAACGAAAACGGTGTCTGCGACGGCCAGATCATCAACATCGGCAACCCGGAAAACGAAGCCAGCATCCGCCAGTTGGGCGAAGAGCTGCTGCGTCAGTTCGAAGCGCACCCGCTGCGCCACAACTTCCCACCGTTCGCCGGTTTCCGCGACGTGGAGAGCAAGGCGTTCTACGGCACCGGTTACCAGGACGTGGCCCACCGCAAGCCTAGCATCGACAACGCCAAGCGCCTGCTGAACTGGGAGCCGACCGTGGAGATGAGCGAAACCATCGGCAACACGCTGGATTTCTTCCTGCGTGAAGCCATGCTTGAAATAGCGGATAAAAAGTAATGCAGGCAGGTCTTCGCATCGACGTCGACACCTACCGTGGCACCCGTGATGGTGTGCCGCGGCTGCTCGAGTCCCTGGACGAAGCCGGGGTCAAGGCGACGTTTTTCTTCAGCGTCGGGCCGGACAATATGGGGCGCCACTTGTGGCGCCTGATCCGCCCGCAGTTCCTGTGGAAAATGCTCCGTTCCAATGCCGCCGGCCTGTATGGCTGGGACATTTTGCTGGCCGGCACCGCCTGGCCGGGCAAACCGATTGGCCGCGACCTGGGGCATCTGATGCGCCAGGCCAAGGCCGCCGGGCATGAAGTCGGCCTGCACGCCTGGGATCACCATGGCTGGCAGGCCAATACCGGGCGCTGGAGCGACGCACAGCTGGTCGAGCAGATCCGGCGCGGCGTGGACACCCTGAGCGACATCCTTGGCGAGCGTATCGACTGTTCGGCGGCCGCCGGTTGGCGCGCCGACGAACGTGTGGTGCAAGCCAAACAAGCCTTCAATTTTCGCTACAACAGCGATTGCCGGGGCACCAGCCTGTTTCGACCGACCCTGGCCGATGGCAGCGCGGGCACCCCACAAATTCCGGTGGACCTGCCGACCTTCGACGAAGTCGTCGGGCCGGTGGTGGCTGCCACAGACTTCAACCGTTTCATCCTGGATCGGTTCAGCGCCTCGACGCTGAACGTCTACACGATCCACGCAGAAGTAGAAGGGATTCTGATGGCCAATGATTTTCGCCAGTTGCTCGCCCAGGCAGGGCAGCGCGGCATCGACTTCAAACCCCTGGGCGAGCTGCTGCCTGCAGATGTGACCACCCTGCCCCAGCAACAGTTGGTGCGTGGCGCATTGAGCGGCCGCGAGGGCTGGCTTGGAGTACAGCAGGCATGATCCGTCGCTGGGCATTGCCCCTGCTTTTGTTGGCGTTCGGGGTGGTTTACCTGTTACCGCTGGCGACCCACGGGCTGTGGATTCCCGATGAAACCCGCTATGCGCAGATCAGCCAGGAAATGCTGCTCACCGGCAAGTGGGCCGCGCCGCACTTCATGGGCATTCGCTACTTCGAAAAACCCGCCGCCGGCTACTGGATGATTGCGCTGGGCCAGGCGATCTTCGGGCAGAACCTGTTCGGAGTGCGTTTTGCCTCGGCCTTGAGCACCGGGCTGAGCATTCTGCTGGTTTATCTGGTATCACGCCGCTTGTGGAACGACCCGCAAAAAAGCCTGGTCAGCTGCGTGCTGTACATGAGTTTCGTCAGCGTGGCGATGCTGGGTGGCTACGCCAACCTGGACCCTCAATTCACGTTCTGGGTCAACCTGACCGGCGCTGCCTTGTGGTTCTGCTTCGGCAGCACTACCCGTCGTGCTCGACTGGGGGCTTGGGCCTTGTTGGGCCTGGCCTGCGGCATGGGCTTCATGACCAAAGGCTTTCTGGCGTGGCTGCTGCCGGTATTGATCGCCCTGCCCTACGCGCTCTGGCAGAAGCGCTCGGTTGAACTGTTCAAATTCGGCCCGGTGGCCGTGGCCGTGGCGATCCTGATCAGCTTGCCCTGGGCATTGGCCGTGCACCTGCAAGAGCCGGATTACTGGCACTTCTTCTTCTGGCATGAGCATATCCAGCGCTTCGCCGGTGCAGATGCCCAGCATGCCGAACCGTTCTGGTACTACCTGCCGTTGCTGATCGCTTTCACGTTGCCGTGGGTTGCGCTGTTGCCGTCCACGCTCAAGCAGGCATGGTCGGACAAGCGCCTGCCGAAAACCGCGTTCCTGCTGCTGTGGCTGCTGATGCCCCTGGCATTCTTCAGTCTGGCCAAGGGCAAGCTGCCCTCCTACATCATGCCGTGCCTGCTGCCCCTGGCATTGCTGATGGGTTCAACGTTGAGTGACAAGCTCGCTCAAGGCCGGGGCCGCGTATTGCGCATCAACGGTTGGTTGAACCTGGCGATCGGTGTGCTCGTGCTGTTGGCGCTCATCTGGTTCCAATGGAAGAAGCCGCTGTACGAACCCGGTGAGGAAACCCTCAGCCTGGTGCTGGTATTTATCGGCGTGTTCGGCTGGATCCTGGCCAACCTGCTGCAGGCAGTACGCCCGGTGAAACTGTGGGCCGCGCCGCTGATCGGCAGTGGCTTGCTGGTGGTCTTGTTGCCCGCCGCCCTGCCCCATTCGGTGGTTTATAACAAGACGCCGGACCAGTTCATCATCGATCACGCCGAAGAACTCAAGCCCTCCGTTGCGCTGTTGAGCAACGACCTGGGTGCGTCCGCAGCGCTGGCCTGGCGGCTGAAACGGCCCGACATCACCCTCTACAACACCTCTGGCGAGGTGAAATACGGGCTGGCCTACGCCGATACCGCCCAGCGCCTGGTTGACCGCAATCAAATCCAGGCCTGGATGGCGCAAACCCGCCGCAGCGGTGCGGTGGGCGTGGTGATGCGCGTCAACAGCCAGGGCGAGAAGGAAGAACTCGCACTGCTGCCTCCGGACGGCCAGCGGTATGCCCAAGGCAATATCGTGATTCTGATTTTCCCGCAGGTCGCGCCATGATCACCTTGCTTCTATTGCTCACGGCCTGCCTGCTCACCTGCATGGGCCAGGTCTCGCAGAAGTTTGCCGTGGAAAGCTGGCGTGACGTGCCCGAAGGTTGGGCGCTGAAGTTGCGCTCACCCTGGTTGTGGTCGGCGCTGGTGTGCCTGGGCCTCGGCTTGCTGGTGTGGTTGCTGGTGCTGCAGCGCCTGGAAGTGGGCATTGCCTACCCGATGCTCAGCCTGAACTTTGTGTTGGTCACGCTGATGGCGCGCTTTGTGTTTGCCGAGCCCATCGATGGCCGCCACTGGCTGGGCGTGGTGCTGGTCATCGCGGGTGTCGTGCTGTTGGGGCGCCAGGTATGAGCCGGACACGCGGTTTCGCCCTGGCCCTGGGCAGCGTCGGCCTGGTCAGCGCCGCCCAATTGGGCATGCGCTGGAGCATGACGCGGCTGCCGCTGCCGGATCAGTGGCCGAACGCCTTGAGCACCGGCAGCATCGACCCCAGCGCCCTGGGCGTGGTGATCCTGGCGATCATCGCCTATGCGCTGTCGATGCTCTGCTGGCTCGGCGCGCTGAAGCACCTGCCCCTGGGGCGTGCGTATTCACTGCTCAGCATCAGCTACGCGCTGGTGTACCTGCTGGCGGCCTGCCTGCCGGTCTTCAACGAACACTTTTCGCTATCGAAAACCCTGGGGGTGGCGTTGGTCATCCTCGGCGTACTGGTCATCAACTCTCGTCGTGCTAGCACCTCAAGTCCCAGGAATACCCCATGAAAATCAGTGTATTTGGTAGTGGTTACGTCGGCCTGGTACAGGCCACGGTATTAGCCGAAGTCGGTCACGATGTTATTTGCATGGACGTTGACCAGCGCAAGGTCGAGTCGCTGCAGAAGGGCCACGTGACCATCTTCGAGCCCGGCCTGGCGGCCATGGTCAAGGAAAACCTGGAAAGCGGACGCCTGCATTTCACCTACGACGAAAAACTTGCCGTCGAGCACGGTGAAGTGTTGTTCATTGCGGTGGGCACGCCGTCGGATGAAGACGGTTCGGCCGATCTCAAATATGTGCTGTCGGTGGGTGATGCAGTCGCCCGCCATCGCGTGGCACCGGTGATCCTGGTGGAAAAATCCACGGTGCCGGTGGGCACCGGCGATACCTTGCGCGACCACATCCGCAAGAACCTGCGCGCCGCCGGTCGTGAGCTGCAATTCGATATCGTCTCCAACCCGGAATTTCTCAAGGAAGGCTCGGCCGTGGCCGACTGCCGCCGCCCGGACCGCATCATCATCGGTTGCGAGCGCGAAGAAGTACGGGAGGTGATGCGCGAACTGTACGCACCGTTCAACCGCAACCATGACCGCATCATCTTCATGGACCTGCGCAGCGCCGAACTGACCAAATACGCCGCCAACTGCATGCTCGCCACCAAGATCAGCTTCATCAACCAGATCGCCGAACTGGCCGAACACCTGGGCGCCGACATCGAAGCCGTGCGCCTGGGCATTGGTGCCGACTCGCGCATCGGCTACCACTTCATTTATCCAGGTTGCGGCTATGGCGGCTCATGCTTTCCCAAAGACATGCGCGCCCTGATCCACAGCGCCAAACAGGCCAACTGCTCCAGCGACCTGCTCGAAGCCGTGGAAGCGATCAACCAGCGCCAGAAAGGCAAGCTGTTCGAGCGCATCAACGCGTTTTTCAAGGGTGACCTGCGCGGCAAGACGTTCGCCTTGTGGGGCCTGGCCTTCAAACCCAATACCGACGACATGCGCGACGCGCCGAGCCGCGTGCTCATGGAAGCGCTCTGGGAGGCCGGCGCCAACGTACGTGCCTTCGACCCCGAAGCCATGCAGGAAACCCAGCGCATCTATGGCGATGACCCGCGCTTGATGCTGATGGGCACGCCGGAGTCCACCCTGGGCGGCGCCGATGCGCTGATCGTCTGCACCGAGTGGCAGCAATTCAAGGCGCCGGACTTCGACCTGATCCACCAGCGCCTGAAAACCCCGGTGATCTTTGACGGGCGCAATCTGTACGACGGCGAGCGCCTGACGCGCAAGGGCTTCAAGTATTTCCCTATCGGCCGTGGTGACTCCTGCGACTTGCCGATCCCCCAGCAAAACTGGATGCCACAGGCCAAGGCAGGCTGATAAGTGAACAATGCGCACCCGCCCCTGCTCAATCCGACAATCCGTCTACAGTCACTGGGTTTGGGGCTTCTGGCACTGGTGCTATTCATCGCCGGCAACTGGCACCAGGCAATTATCGGCTTCGACTCGCGCTTCGTGGTATTTGCCCAGGAGATGCTGCGCCATGGCCCGAGCTTTTTTCCCACCACCTACGGCCAGCCGTATGCAGACTACCTGGCCACCTCGACCCTGCTGACCTGGTTATTGTCCCTGCCATTGGGCGAGGTCACCAGCCTCACGACCTGGCTGCCCAGTGCTGTCGCCTCGGCTTGCATCGTAGTGCTGGTGTATCGACTCACCGCGCCCTACTCCCAGCGCTGGGGCGTGCTGAGCATCGCCATGTTGCTGCTCAGCAGCACCTTTATCAGCGAAACCCGCGCCGTCTCCCTGGACCAGATGCTGGCGGCGGTGACGCTGGCCGTGTTTTACCTGGGTTATGCCCATGATCATTTCTCGGCGGCCAAGCGTCTGCACTGGGTGTTTGCGCTGTTGATGCTCGGTTTTGCGATTCGCGGGCCGATTGGTCTGGTCATCCCTACCGGAGTGCTGTGCAGCTATTACCTGATCAACCGTCAATGGCGGCAGTTGTTCAGCTTCGGGCTGTTGGCGCTGGCGTTGCTGGCGGCGTGTATCGGCCTGTTGCTGTTGCTGGCCAAGCTCAGCGGTGGCGAAGACTTCCTGCATGAAGTGATTCGCATGCAATTTCTGGGGCGCATGGATGGCAGCGAAGGCTCCAGCGGCGTGCTGTATTACTTCACCAGTTCCCTGGGCAACTACGCACTGGCCTACCCGGTGGCGCTTCTGGTCTTGCTGGCCGTGATGAGCGGCGGCCGCCGAGCCGCAGACCCGGCGCTGAAGCTGGTGCTGTACTGCGCGGCGGCCGGTGCCTTGGTCATGCTTGGCTTGTCGGTGCCCCAGGCGAAAAAGGCACGTTATATCCTGCCGATGCTGCCAATGGCCGCGATCATTGCTGCGTATCCGTTCCAGGTCGCTCAGGGCCGACTGTTCAGCGGGTTGCGCGGTTTGATGCTGGTGCTGTGGACGCTGCTACCTGCGCTGTTGGCGGTCGGCCTGATCGCGGCGCGACGCCGCTACCCGGAACTGCTGGCCGATCTGGGGCTGATGTTCGGACTGCTGGCGGTACTGCAGGGGCTGGCGGTGCTGGCACTGTTCAAGGCGCGACTGCGCGCGGTCGGGCCGGCTTTCGTTGCGGTGGCGGCGGTCTGGACGACTTACATCTCAGTGGTCGAACCCCTGGAGCGCAGCCTTTACGACACCCGCACGTTCACGCTGGCGGCCAAGGAGCAGATCCTGCAACAACCGGCACCGCTGGTGTTGCATGCATTGGGCAAAGACGCAAAAGCCATCAAGTTCATGGTCAACTTCAATTGCGACAAGGTCCCGCTGTTTACCCAATTGCCCGTTGAACTCCAGCCTATTCAGGCGCCGGCCTGGCTGGTGATGAGCCAGGAGGACTTCCAGAACCTGACTGACCCGCGCTTGCGTTTGCTCACGCCGACGCTCACTGGGGCATTCGATAAGACGCCTTATGTGTTGCTCCATCTGGAGAAAAACACCGCTCCCTGAGCGTGTTTCCAAAGAGCGCGTAAGAAATAACGCCAACTCACAAAACCGTGGGTGTTTTTCATCAAAATCACCGAGAAAACACCTACAGAGCTTTGCGTAAGAGCCGGGGCACTTTGCCTTCCGACGCCTGGAACCCGACTGTAGACTCGCTTGCCAAGTGGATTAATTATTTACCACCTGCGTCAGGCGATGTCTGGCACAACGCTGGTCGCGAACCTGCATAACAACAAGGAGTCAATGCCGTGCGAGAGGATAGGCTGGCTGTAGCGGCGCCGAGACTGGATCGGCTGATGGGGTTACGCGACGCACTGGTGGCGTTGAAGGGCCCGCTGGCCGACGAGCCAGGCATGCAGGAGAGCCTGCAAAAACACCTGTTCAATGAAGAACTCAATAGCCTTGTGCTGGGCAAGATCAGCACGCCAGCCCCGCAGAGTGTCGCTCGAATCCCGTTCGGCGAAGGCTCTTGAATACATATTTTTTGCATTCAACCCTCATTAATATGCATTGGCGTCGCTGTAACCCAGTTGGCACACTGCACGCGTTCCTCCCCCAATAACGTTGGAACGTTCAAGGCTTTCCAGGGAAACCAGGCAGGCCTTTTTTTCGCCCCCCGTTTCAGGACCCTTTTCAATGCTCGCTCGCTGGTTACCTGCCGCCATCAACACCCGTCCCGCTGAATGGAGCCGCGCCGCCATCGGCATGGCGTTGGGTGCCCTGTTCAGTGTCTGGGTGTGTGCCCAGGTGTTTGGCATGGAAGTCGCCCTGCATCTGCTGGGCCCACTGGGGGCGTCGGCGGTGTTGTTGTTCGCCGTGTCGTCGGGGGCGTTGGCGCAACCCTGGTCGATCATGGGCAGTTACCTGTGCGCGGCCGTGGTGGCGCTGCTCGTGGCACGGGTGTTGGGACGCACCCTGGGCAGCGCTTGCCTGGCGGCGGGCATGACCGTTGTGCTGATCTGCTGGCTGCGCTGCCTGCACCCGCCGGCCGGTGGCCTGGCGATGACGCTGGTATTGGCCGACCCGGCCTCCATCGCCCTCGGCTGGCACGAGCTGGCACCGGTCATGCTCGGGGCCGGTGCGCTGCTGACGTGCGCGCTGGCCTACAATAACGCCACCCGCACGCGTTACCCCAAGGCGCCTGCCGCACCGCTGCCGGTGGTGATCGGCAGTGCGCCCGCACCCGACCCGGCCATCACGGCGGCCGACCTCAAGCTGGCGCTGGCCGATATGGAGCAGTTCTTCGACGTCGAGCCCACGGCGCTGGAGGAATTGATCCATAACGCCGAAGGCCACGCGCGACGCCGCAGCATCGGCGAGGTCCTGGCCGGCCGCATGGTTTGACGCGCTCTGCATAAATGCAACAACGACCTGCATGATTCCGGGTTGTACGCGGCAAATTTGCGCTGGTACGATCAGGCGATGGTTCGCCCCCGAACATCTTGATAAAGAACAATAAAAGCAGGGAGTTAGTGATGACTGCTCAGGTGTCCCCCGAAGCAAGCCACACCGATATTCAGCAGCAGGAAATACTGAGTGAGGTGCGTAACCATATCGGTTACCTCACCCTCAACCGCCCCGCCGGTTTGAATGCCATCACCCTGGACATGGTGCGGCTGATGACAACGCGGCTACAGGCCTGGGCCGATGACCCGCGGGTATACGCCGTGGCGCTGCGCGGCTCCGGCGACAAGGCGTTTTGTGCCGGCGGCGATATCCGTTCCCTGTACGACAGCTTCAAGGCTGGCGACACCTTGCATGAAGACTTCTTCGTGGAGGAATACGCGCTTGACCTTATCCTCCACCACTACCCCAAACCCGTACTGGCATTGATGGACGGCTTCGTGCTCGGCGGCGGCATGGGCCTGGTGCAAGGCGCCGACCTGCGCGTGGTGACCGAGCGCAGCCGCCTGGCCATGCCCGAAGTGGCCATCGGGTATTTCCCGGATGTGGGTGGCAGCTACTTCCTGCCGCGCATCCCCGGGGAGCTGGGAATCTACCTGGGCGTCACGGGCGTGCAGATCCGTGCGGCGGACGCCTTGTACTGCGGCCTGGCGGATTGGTACCTGGACAGCACCCGACTGACCGAGCTTGCGCAAAGGCTCGATAGCCTGCAATGGCGCGATTCTCCCCTCAAGGACCTGCAAGGCGTGCTCGCCCAACTGGCCGTGCAGCAATTGCCCGATCCGCCGCTGGCGGCCTTGCGCCCGGCGATCGACCATTTCTTCGCCCTGCCGGACGTGCCAAGCATTGTCGAGCAACTGCAGCAAGTCACCGTCGCCGACAGCCACGACTGGGGCCGGGCCACCGCCGACCTGATGCAGACCCGCTCGCCCCTGGCCATGGCTGTCACCCTGCAGATGTTGCGCCGTGGGCGCCACCTGCGGTTGGAGCAGTGCTTTGCCCTGGAGCTGCATCTGGACCGCCAGTGGTTCGCCCGTGGCGACCTGATCGAAGGGGTCCGCGCCTTGATCATCGATAAGGACAAAAAACCGCAGTGGAATCCGCCAACGGTGCATGCGCTGAACGCCAGCCATGTCGAAAGCTTCTTCCGTGACTTCGCGCAGATTGAGAAATAAGCCATGCAAGATCTTGAATACACAGAAGAACAAGTGATGATCCGCGACATGGCGCGTGATTTTGCCCGTGGTGAAATCGCACCCTATGCCCAGGCCTGGGAAAAGGCTGGCTGGATCGACGATGCGCTGGTGGCCAAGATGGGCGAGTTGGGCCTGCTCGGTATGGTGGTCCCGGAGGAATGGGGCGGCACTTACGTGGATTACGTCGCCTATGCCCTGGCCGTGGAGGAAATCTCTGCGGGTGATGGTGCTACTGGCGCCTTGATGAGTATCCATAATTCAGTGGGTTGCGGCCCGGTCCTCAACTACGGCACAGAGGCACAGAAGCACACCTGGCTGGCCGCTCTCGCCAGCGGCCAGGCCATCGGCTGCTTCTGCCTGACCGAGCCCCAGGCCGGCTCCGAAGCCCACAACCTGCGCACCCGCGCCGAACTGCGCGACGGCCAGTGGGTAATCAATGGTGCCAAGCAGTTCGTCAGCAACGGCAAGCGCGCCCAGTTGGCCATTGTGTTTGCCTTGACCGACCCGGAGCTGGGCAAGAAAGGCATTTCGGCGTTCCTGGTGCCCACTGACACCCCGGGATTTGTGGTAGACCGCACTGAACACAAGATGGGCATTCGGGCGTCCGACACCTGCGCCGTCACCTTCAACCAATGCGCGGTGCCCGAAGCCAACCTGCTCGGCGAGCGCGGCAAAGGCCTGGCCATTGCCCTGTCCAACCTGGAGGGAGGACGTATCGGCATCGCCGCCCAGGCCCTGGGCATCGCGCGGGCCGCCTTTGAAGCGGCGCTGGCCTATGCCCGGGATAGGGTGCAGTTCGACAAAGCGATTATCGAACACCAGAGCGTGGCCAACCTGCTGGCCGATATGCAAACCCAGCTGAGCGCGGCACGCCTGTTGATCCTGCACGCCGCACGCCTGCGCAGCGCCGGCAAGCCATGCCTGTCCGAAGCATCCCAGGCCAAGCTGTTCGCCTCGGAAATGGCCGAAAAGGTCTGCTCCAAGGCGATGCAGATTCATGGTGGGTATGGGTACCTGGAAGACTACCCGGTGGAACGCTACTACCGGGATGCGCGGATCACGCAGATTTACGAAGGCACCAGCGAGATTCAACGAATGGTGATTGCCCGCGAATTGAAGAACTACCAACTCTAACTGACACACCTTGGGCAAAACTGTGGGAGGGGGCTTGCCCCCGATGGCGGCGGATCAGTCAATATGTTGGTTGACTGTCACACCGCTATCGGGAGCAAGCCCCCTCCCACATTGGATCTGCTGTGTTGTGAAGTCTGGATTACGTGCATTGAATATCGGCGCCTGGCCGATCATGCAGAACCACCCGCTCTGACTGACACACCGCGGGTAAAACTGTGGGAGGGGGCAAGCCCCTCCCACATTGGATCTGCTGTGTTGTTGAAGTCTGGATTACCTGCATTGAATATCGGCGCCTCGCCGATCATGCAGAACCACCCGCTCTGCCTGACACACCGCGGGCAAACTGTGGGAGGGGGCTTGCCCCCGATGGCGGCGGATCAGTCAATATGTTGGTTGACTGTCACACCGCTATCGGGAGCAAGCCCCCTCCCACATTTGGATCTCCATGGAGTGTGAGAATCTCGTTATTTGTCCTTGAACGCGGGCGTACGTTTGGCCACGAACGCTGCCATCCCTTCTTTCTGGTCCTGGGTCGCAAACGCTGCGTGGAATACGCGGCGCTCGAAACGTACGCCTTCGGACAGGCTCACTTCAAATGCGCGGTTTACGCTTTCCTTGACCATCATGCTGATCGGCACCGATTTACCGGCGATCAGGGTGGCGACTTTCAAGGCTTCGTCCAGCAGCTCGTCGGCGGGCACGATGCGCGCGACGATGCCGCAGCGTTCTGCTTCCACCGCGTCGATAAAACGCCCGGTCAGGCACATTTCCATGGCCTTGGCCTTGCCCACCGCCCGCGTAAGACGCTGAGTGCCGCCCATGCCAGGCAGTACGCCAAGGTTGATCTCCGGCTGGCCGAACTTGGCGCCGTCACCGGCCAGGATAAAGTCGCACATCAGGGCCAGTTCGCAGCCGCCACCCAGGGCAAAACCGTTCACGGCGGCAATGATCGGCTTGCGGCGGTTGGCCACGCGGTCGCTGTCGCTGAACAGGTCGTCCAGGTAGATCTGCGGGTAAGTCAGCTCGGCCATTTCCTTGATGTCGGCGCCGGCGGCGAAGGCTTTCTTCGAGCCGGTCAGCACGATGCAGCCGATCTGCGGGTCGGCTTCCAGGCCATCCAGCGCCTGGTTCAACTCACTGACCAGTTGGGCGTTCAAGGCGTTCAGCGCCTGCGGGCGATTGAGGGTAATCAGCCCGACGCGGCCCTGGACTTCGAGCAAAATGGTTTCGTAACTCATGTATCGGCTCCTTAAAGATTGCGTGAGATGACCATACGCTGGATATCGCTGGTGCCTTCGTAAATCTGGCAGACCCGCACATCGCGGTAGATCCGCTCCAGGGGGAAGTCGCTCAGATAACCGTAACCGCCCAGGGTTTGCAAGGCGGCCGAGCAGACTTTCTCGGCCATTTCGGACGCGAACAGCTTGGCCATGGACGCCTCGACCAGGGCCGGCTTGCCGCTGTCGCGCAGGGCTGCCGCGTAGTGCACCATCTGCCGGGCAACGGCAATCTGCGTGGCCATGTCCGCCAGGCGAAAGGCGACGGCCTGATGTTCGATCAGGGCCTTGCCGAAGCTTTCACGCTCACGGGCGTAATCGCGGGCCGCCTCAAACGCCGCACGGGCCATGCCCACCGATTGCGCAGCAATGCCCACGCGCCCGCCTTCAAGGTTGGCCAGGGCGATCCGGTAGCCCTCGCCCTCCTCGCCAAGGCGGTTGGCAAGCGGCACCTTCAGGTCTTCAAACAGGATCTGGCAGGTATCCGAGGCGTGCTGCCCCAGCTTGTCCTCGACCCGCGCGACGCTGTAGCCCGGCGAATCGGTGGGCACGATAAACGCACTGATGCCACGCTTGCCCGCCGCCGGGTCGGTGACCGCAAACACAATCACCACACCGGCGTTCTGCCCCGAGGTGATGAATTGTTTGCAGCCGTTGAGCACGTAATGGTCGCCCTCAAGGCGTGCGCGGGTTTTAAGGCTGCTGGCGTCGGAGCCGGCCTGGGGTTCGGTCAACGCAAAGGCGCCGAGCATCGCTCCGCTGGCCAGGGGCTTGAGGAACTGTTCTTTCTGCTGGTCACTGCCGAACTTGAGGATCGGCACGCAACCCACCGAGTTGTGCACGCTCATGATGGTCGAGCAGGCGCCATCGCCGGCGGCGATTTCTTCCAGGGCCATGGCGTAGGCCAGGTAACCGGTGTCGCAGCCACCCCAGTGTTCCGGCACCAGCATGCCGAAAAAGCCCAGTTCGGCCATCTCACCGATGGCCTCCCGGGGAAAGCGATGGTCGCGGTCCCATTCGGCGGCGAACGGTTTCAAGCGTTCCTGGGCAAATTGCCGGGCCGCGTCGCTGATTTGCAGTTGTTCGTCATTAGGCAGCATGGTCAGTCCTTAATACAGGCATTCAACGGCCATGGCCGTGGCTTCACCGCCGCCGATGCAGATCGCCGCAACGCCGCGCTTGAGGCCTTTCTGGCGCAGGGCCGAGAGCAGCGTCACCAGGATGCGCGCACCCGAGGCACCGATCGGATGGCCCAGGGCACAGGCGCCGCCGTGCACGTTGACCTTGTCGTGGGGAATTTCCAGTTTGCTCATGGTGACCAGGCTGACCACCGCGAACGCTTCATTGATCTCGAACAGGTCGACATCCTCCAGGCTCCAGCCGGTTTTGCCCATCAACTTACGTATCGCCCCAACAGGCGCCACCGGAAACAGCCCCGGTTCATCGGCAAACGCCGCATGCCCATGAATCACCGCCAGGGGTTTGAGGCCGCGCTTGCTTGCCTCGGATTCGCGCATCAGCAACAGCGCCGCCGCGCCATCGGAGATCGAGCTGGAGTTGGCTGCGGTGACCGTGCCGCCTTCGCGGAAGGCCGGCTTCAGGCTGGCGATCTTGTCCAGCCTGGCCTTGGGCGGCTGTTCGTCATGCAGGATGGTTTTCTGCTCTTTGCCGACAGTGACCTGCACCGGAACGATTTCAGCGGCAAAACTGCCGTGGGTGATGGCCTCCTGCGCGCGCGTCAGGGAGGCAATCGCAAAGGCGTCCTGGGCTTGGCGGGTAAACCCGTTGTGCTCGGCACAGTCTTCGGCAAAGGTGCCCATCAGGCGGCCCTTGTCGTAGGCGTCTTCCAGGCCGTCGAGGAACATGTGGTCGAGGACCTTGCCGTGCCCCATGCGATAGCCGCTGCGGGCGCGGTCGAGCAGGTACGGCGCGTTGGACATGCTCTCCATGCCGCCGGCGATCACCACGTCGACACTGCCGGCGCGCAAGGCATCGTGAGCCATAATCGTCGCTTGCATGCCCGAGCCGCACATCTTGTTGAGCGTGGTGCAACGGGTGGATTTGTCCAGCCCGGCGCCCAGCGCTGCCTGGCGTGCCGGCGCCTGGCCGAGGCCTGCGGGCAGTACACAGCCAAACAGCACTTCGTCGACGGCGTCGGTGGCGATACCGGCGCGCTCGACCGCCGCACGAATCGCGGCGGCACCCAGTTGCGGTGCGGTCAGGCCCTTGAGGTCGCCCTGGAACCCGCCCATGGGCGTGCGCACGGCGCTGACAATAACGATAGGGTCATTCATGAATGATGCCTCCTTACCTGGCTGCCATGCGCAAGGCGCCGTCGAGACGGATCACCTCGCCATTGAGCATGCTGTTTTCAATGATATGCCGCACCAGGGCCGCATATTCGACGGGTTTGCCCAGGCGTGGCGGGAACGGCACGCCGGCGGCCAGGGCCTCGCGTACCTGCGGGGTCATGCCGGCCATCATCGGGGTTTCGAAGATGCCGGGGGCGATGGTCATCACGCGGATACCGAACCGTGCCAGTTCGCGCGCGGCCGGCAAGGTGAGGCTGGCAATCGCGCCCTTGGAGGCGGCATACGCGGCCTGGCCGATCTGCCCGTCGAACGCCGCCACCGAGGCGGTATTGATGATGACACCGCGTTCGCCATCGGCATCCGCATCGGTTTCAGCGATGGCCGCAGCGGCCAGGCGCAACAGGTTGAAGCTGCCGATCAGGTTGACGTTGACCACCTGGGTAAAACTGGCCAGGCCGTGCGGGCCGTCCTTGCCGAGAATCTTCTCGCCACGCACCACACCGGCGCAGTTGACCAGCCCGTGCAAACCACCAAAGGCGGCAACCGTGGCGTGTACGGCGGCTTCGGCCGCCGCTTCCTGGCTGATGTCCGCCACGGCGCTGCGGGCGTTGTCGCCAAGCTGGCTGGCCTTGGCGGCAACGGCGTCGGCGTTGAGGTCCACCAGCATGACCTTGGCGCCCGCCGCGATCAGCATGTCAGCGGTGGCCGCGCCGAGACCGGAAGCGCCGCCGCTGACCAGGAATACCTTGTTTTCAATCTGCATCACTGTTTCCTTTTGAAAAGATCACGCCACGGCCGCCTGGGCCTTGGCGATTTCCTGATTACGCAAGATGAAGCGTTGCAGTTTGCCGCTGGGGGTCTTGGGCAAGTCGCTGACGAATTCGATTTCCCGCGGATACGCATGGGCCGCCAGGCGTTGACGCACGTGCAGGCGCAATTCTTCGGCGAGCTCCGGGGTGGCGCGGTATTGCTCGTTGATCACCACAAAGGCTTTCACCAGTTCGGTGCGCTCCGGGCAAGGTTTGCCGACCACCGCGGCTTCGATCACGGCCGGGTGTTCGACCAGCGCACTTTCCACGTCGAACGGCCCCACGCGGTAGCCGGAGGTGGTAATCACGTCATCACTGCGCCCGACAAAACTGATACTGCCGTCCGGGTTGAGCTCCACGGTATCGCCGCTGAGGTAGTACTTGCCGACAAAGGCTTTGGTTTTCACCCCGTCGTAGCCTGCGAACCAGCACATCGGCGATTGCTCGCGGTCGATGGCGAGAATGCCGGGCTGACCGGCAGGCAATTCCTGGTAGTTGTCATCCAGTACCACGATGCGATGCCCGGGCGAAGCGAACCCCGCCGCGCCGACATGCACCGGATGCGCCAGGCCGTGGTGATTGCACAGCACCATGCCCAGCTCGGTTTGCCCGTAGTGGTCGTGAATGGTCACGCCGAGGTTGTCGGCGAACCAGCGAATCACCTCGGGGTTCAAGGGCTCGCCGGCGCTGCTGACGATGCGCAACCGGCCCTTGATCGAACGGGCGAACTGCTCGCCGCCGGCAATCAATAGTCGATACGCGGTGGGCGAGCCGGTCAGGTTGGTGATGCCGTATTTGTTGATGACGCGGCAGGTGCTTTCCAGTGTAAAGGGACCATCGTAGAAGGTAATCGGATGCCCCATGGACAGCGGCCCGGTCACACCAAAATAGATGCCGTAGGCCCAGCCCGGATCGGCCACGTTCCAGAATGCGTCTTCGGGGCGCAGGTCCACCGCGTCGCGGGTATAGGCTTGGAATGCGACAATCGCCTTGAGCGGCACCGACAGGGCTTTGGAGGGCCCGGTGGTGCCCGAGGTGAACATCAGCAAAAAGGGCTCGTCCGCCCCCAGCAGTACGGGTTCGCAGGTATTGGAATAATGGGGCAGTTCGGCCCAGAAGCTGAAATCGCCGCGCACCAGGCCTTCGCCTTTGGCCCCGGTGACCGTCACGATGGTCGGGCAGCCCTCCACGTCCGCGAGCTTGGGCCGATTCACCGCATCGGTGACCACCAGGGCGGCGCCGGAACTGTTCAGGCGATGCTCGATGGCCTTGGGCCCGAATGCGGTGAACAAGGGTTGATAGACCGCGCCGATACGCCAGGTGGCCAGGACCACCACCAGCAGTTCGGCCGTGCGCGGCAACAAGCCGGCGACTTTGTCACCACGCTTGATGCCCTGCCCCAGCAGGAAATTGGCAAAGCGTGCGGCCTGGTCCTGCAAGTCGGTAAAGGTGACCATGGAGCTGCGCCCGTCCTTGCCCTCCCAGAACAGCGCAATACGCCCGGGCAGTGCGTGACGGTCACAGCACTCCACACAGGCGTTGAGGGCCTGCAGGTTGCCGGCCAGCGTCATGTCGACGGTGTGCTGGTAATCGAATTCGGTGGTGGCGGCCAGGTAATCACGCATCGCTTCGGTTCCTTGTGTGTTTTTGTTTTAAGGACACTTCCAAACCAGGTCAATCGCCTGCAAATAGTCGCTCCACAGCGCTGCCACCAGCAATGGTCAAAGCCGCCAACATGGCTGACTGGTTTGGCCAATCCGGTTTGACACTCGCCCTGCACTGGCCGAAGCTTGCGACTTTGTACCCGTACCCTGCCTTCGGACGCCTGCATGTCAAAGTCACGCCGTTACTCCATCATCGGCCTGTGCGCCCTGTTGTCGATTGTGTTGATCACCTGGTTTTTCTCCCGCACAACGCCCGTGACCGCGCCCCCGGCGATTGCCCAGGGTTATTCCAAGGCCTTGAAGCAGGCGCGCAATGGCGAGCCGGGGGCGGCGCGGGTGTTGTATCAACAGCTGGGGCGGCCGGACCTGTCACCCGAGCGGCGCGCCGCGCTGCATGCCGAGCTGCCCAACTACCCCAGCCCCCAAGCGCTGAAGCTGGCGGATAAAGACCTGGCCGATGCCTCGCCCGTGGTGCGTGAAGCGGCGATCCACAGCATTGTCGGCCTGGTGCCGACCGGCCAGCGCACCTTGCTGCTCGGGCCGGTGCTGGAGGACCCCGAACAGCAAGTACGCTTTGCCGCCGCCAACGCCCTGCTCGGCCTGTCGCCGGACACCCTGGGCCTGTATTTCGGCCCGCTGCAGCAAGTGCTCGACGAATTCGCCAAAACCCTCAAGGCCCGGCCCGAGACCGCCGAAGGCTGGATTCAATTGGCGCGTCTGTATATCCACAGCGCCCTGCTGGCGGATGCGCAACATGCGCTGCAGCAGGCCATGCGCCTGCAACCGGACAACCTGCAAGCGGTGGTGGCGCAGATCGAGCTGCTGGATAAACAGGGCAAGACCGACGAATCGCGCCAGCTGCTGGCGCAGCAATTGGCGGCGCACCCGGAGTCGGCCTACCTGCAACACGCCCTGGGTATGTGGCTGCTGCACCATGGCGAGCGCCCCTACGCCTTGCTCGGCCTGTCCAAGGCGGTAGAGCTTGAGCCGGACAATCAGGATTACCGCTTCGACCTGGCCACGACGTTGCACGACCAGGACGAGCTTGAGGCGGCCCAGCGGCAGCTGGAAGACATCGTCCAGCGCCACCCGGCCAATCGAAAAGCGCGTGTGTTGCTGGTCAATTATTGGAAAGAAAGCGGCCAATTGCAGAACGTCCAGGTACTGCTGGCACAGCTGGAGCAGCAGAATCCGGATGATCCGGCCCTGCAGCAGGGTCTGTGATGGCCCTGCAAAACCTGTAAAAATTGGCAGGTTGCTCACAAATAACGTTGAACCGCTACACACCGCCAGGGTCAAGTGAATATGACGCGTCCAACGGCGCGCACCCAATTCGTACGTGACCTGAGGGCACTTCTTGTCTACATCAACTTCGCTCTTAAGTGAAAAGGCAGCCACCGGCATCGAAGGTCTTGATGACATTCTTTCCGGGGGCCTCTCACGCAGCCATTTGTTCTTGCTGGAAGGCGAGCCTGGCACGGGCAAAACCACGGTCGCCCTGCACTTTTTGCAGGCCGGCGCGAAAAACGGTGAAAAGTCGCTGTATATCACCTTGTCCGAAACCGAACGTGAGCTGCGCCAAGGTGCCAAGTCTCATGGCTGGGACTTGGACGACAACATTCATATCTTCGAGTTGACCCCGCCGGAAAGTCTGCTCAACGCCGAGCATCAGCAGAGCCTGCTGTACTCCTCCGATCTGGAACTGGGCGAAGCTACTCGGCAGATTTTCGAAGTGGTGGAACGCATCAAGCCCACCCGCGTGGTGGTCGACAGCCTGTCGGAGATCCGCCTGCTGGCGCAAAGCTCCCTGCGCTATCGCCGGCAGATCCTGGCGATCAAGCATTACTTTGTGCGCTATGACGCCACCGTGCTGCTGCTCGACGACCTGACCACCGAATCCCTCGACAAAACCGTGCACAGCGTGGCCCATGGCGTGATTCGCCTGGAAGAACTGACGCCCAGCTACGGTGCCGAACGTCGCCGGGTGCGTGTAGTGAAGTACCGGGGCCAGAAGTACCGTGGCGGCTTTCACGACTTCACGATCATGGGTGACGGTGTGCATGTGTTTCCGCGCCTGGTGGCGGCCGAGCATCGCGGCGGCTACACGCGCCAGACCATGAGCAGCGGTATCGCCGAACTCGATGCCTTGATGGGCGGCGGCGTCGAGACCGGCTCCAGCAGCCTGATTCTCGGCCCGGCCGGCACCGGCAAATCTCTGATCTCCATGGTCTTCGCCGCCGCGGCGGTCGAGCGAGGGGAAAAAGCCGCGCTGTTCATCTTTGACGAAGAGATGGGCCTGCTGTTCGAGCGCATGAAGAATATGGGCATCGACCTGGCGGCGCTGCAAGCCACCGGCAACCTGCTGATCGAACAGGTCGACGCGGCCGAGCTGTCGCCTGGTGAATTCTCACACCGTGTACGCCGCTGCGTAGACGAAGGCGGCATCAAAACCGTAGTAATCGACAGTATCAACGGTTACCAGGCGGCCATGCCGGAAGAGAACGCACTGATCCTGCATATGCACGAACTGCTGCTGTACCTCAACCGGCGTGGCGCTGCGACCTTCATGACCGTCGCCCAGCATGGCCTGGTCGGCGATATGCAGACCCCGGTAGACATCACCTACCTGGCCGATACCGTGATCCTGCTGCGTTACTTCGAAGCGCTGGGCAAGGTGCGCCGGGCCATTTCCATCATCAAGAAACGCACCGGTACCCACGAATCGACGATTCGCGAATACCGCATCAGCAGCAATGGCATGACGGTCGGCGAACCGCTGGATAACTTCCAGGGCGTGCTGCGCGGCATACCGATCTACATGGGCGCCGGCTCGCCTCTGCTCAAGGAAGAGGGAGTGTGACGTCTCTGTCCCCGGTGTTTGAACGCGCCATTATCCTCGCGCCTTTGGGCCGCGACAGCTCGTTGGCGCTGATGATGCTCAACGAAGCCGGTTATCAGGGTATGGTCGTCGGCAATCTCATCGATTTGTGCGAAGCGTTGAACGAAGGTGCCGGCCTGCTCATTGTGGCGGCTGAAGCCTTGCGTGGCGTGGACCTGGACCCCCTGCTGGAGTACCTGCACCAGCAACCGGCCTGGTCTGACCTGCCCATTGTGCTGATGACCCATCACGGCGGCAGCGAGCAAAACGGCTCATCGCACCTGAGTGGGTTGCTGGGCAATGTCACCTTCCTTGAGCGTCCGTTCCATCCCGTGACCCTGATCAGCCTGGTCAGCGCCGCCCTGCGCGGGCGGCGGCGGCAATACGAAGCACGGGACCGCCTGCTCGACCTGAGCGCCAGTGAGTTGCGCCTGCAACGCACCCTGGAGTCCCTCGAACAGCAGGTGGAAGAGCGTACCGCGCAACTGCGCAGCAATGAAGAAGCCTTGCGCCAGTCGCAGAAAATGGAGGCCGTCGGCCAATTGACCGGCGGCATCGCCCATGACTTCAACAACATGCTGACCGGCATCATCGGCAGCCTGGAGTTGCTGCGAAGGCGTATAGCGCGGGGCAAGCTGGACGATCTGGACGGCCTGATCGACCTGGGTGTCACCTCGGCCAACCGTGCCGCCGGCCTCACCCATCGCCTGCTGGCGTTCTCGCGCAGGCAGTCGCTGGACCCCAAACCCGTGGAGATCAATCAACTGGTCAGCTCCATGGGCGAATTGCTGCAACGCAGCATCAATGAAAGCATCTCCCTGCAAATGCGCCTCAGCGACAGCCTGTGGACGGCCGAGGCCGACCCCAATCAACTGGAAAGCGCCCTGCTCAACCTGGTGATCAATGCACGTGATGCCATGCCCGGCAGCGGTATTCTTACCGTGGAAACCACCAACCGCCACCTCGACAGCGTGTTCACCGCCGCCTATGGCACCTTGAACCCTGGCGATTACGTGGAGTTGAGCGTCAGTGATACCGGCTGTGGCATTCCGGAACACTTGATGGGACGGGTGTTTGATCCGTTTTTTACCACCAAGCCGATCGGCCAGGGCACCGGCCTCGGGCTGTCGATGATCTATGGCTTTGCACGCCAGTCCCATGGCCATGTGACGATTCACAGCGAAGTCGGCAAAGGCACCACGGTGAGTTTGTTCCTGCCACGATTTGTTGGCGAGATCCAGCACCAGGAACCGCTTAATCCGACATTGCCACCCTTTGCCGATACTGGTGAGACCATATTGATCGTCGAGGATGATCCGGCAGTGCGGATACTGGTCAGCGCCGTACTCAAAGAGCTCGGTTATGGATTTGTTGTGGCGGGTGATGGCGATACGGCGCTGCCGATCATTGAGTCCGAGCAGCGCATTGACCTGATGATCAGCGATGTAGGCCTGCCAGGGATGAACGGGCGGCAACTGGCGGAAATAGGCCGGCAGATTCGTCCGGAACTCAAAGTGTTGTTTATTACAGGTTATGCCGAGCATGCGGCGGTGCGCGGTGGTTTCCTGGAATCGGGGATGCAACTGATCACCAAGCCATTCACGTTTGACTTACTGACAGCCAAGGTGCGGGAGATGCTTCAGGCGTAAATAGATACATCGCTATTAAACGAGTTGTCATAGATCCATGTTGGCCCGAAGGAATCAATGCCTGTTTTTCACCACGAAACGTAAGCACTTCGTATGAAAAATACTTCCGCCAGCATCGATCAAGAGAATTTCGTCAGTGATTACGCTTCCTGCTGTTTTACTCCAATTCTCTGCGCCGGATGGAGTCCCGTTCGCTGAGAATCGCGCACAAACTGTCCCCTCCTCTGCCTCGCCAGTGACGGAGATTCCCGTGGCCACTGGGGCCACCGATGAATCTCCTCAGATAGAGGGGGACAGGGCCTTGGCCAGGAGGTACGCCAATGCGCTGAAAAGTCCGGACATTCAAGCGCATGGTCTGGATTTTAACAGGTTCGTTGTTCAAGACATTCCGCCGAACTCGTCCTTCGGACAATGGCGAACGCACCTGCACGATATAATTCAAAGCCCCGCAATGCGCGATTGGTCACGCAATAAGGGCATTGACCTATCCTTGCCCTTCAAGATTGATGCACGCAACGGCATCATCAGTCTCAACCGGGCGGTCGACCCTATCAGCGTATATGACTTTCCTGGCTGGCCTCTACTTATGAGCGCCGCTAAAGCGCTGACGCCGGACGGTGGGGTTGTTACGGTCGGGAAAAAAAATACCGCACCGGTGCAAGACATCGGTTTTTTTTACCGTGAATATCTTCATATTGATCGCTCACCCCCCCAGCACGCTCAGGAAGAACTTCTCAGAGCGCATGCCGATAAGGTGCTGGAGGGACCACCTTTCAAACCAGCATATTCTCAAAACCCTTTTAAAGAGGATCTGATTCTTCAACAGACTCGACTGGGTGATTTGAATAATCGTAGGGCCGTGAGTGGCCAGATAACCACCCGTCTTGCCGCAACACTTGGAAGGCTACCGAACTCTGTAATGCCCTATAGCACTCCCGAGGAGCGCGCGCAGCCTTTTAGCTCGGCCCAACAGGAAACGATGAAAAGTACGGTGTTCACTGTAGACCCCTCCTCGTCCTATTTTAAAGAACACAATCTACTGCCGGGGGCAACCGTGACCCTGCACACGTTTATGGTGGACCACGGTGTAGAGATTCCCGCGACCTATGATCAGCTCTCGGTCGTGGCCAAAACATTGATGAGTGTACCGCCGGTAAAGCCCGCTCTCGGAGACCTGGGTGGTGCGCTTTCCTGGCCGACGCTGCTAAGCAACGAGGATCAGCGCAAGCTCCACTCTGTCATTCGTCATGTGTTGAAAGATGAGCAAGACGACAATTTGCTCGCTCATTGGACCCGTAACGTTCACTGGGATGCCAGCACCCTCAATGATAATCCTCGTCAAGTGCTCAGCGAGATCCTCAATTCCTCTAGAGCACGATGGATGGGTTTCGCAGCCGAATATAATCTTGGCGAAATAGCCTCGCCTAACTCTCTTGAAGACTGGATGCTCGCCGCGCTTCAAATCTCGCTGGACAGTGACAGTGTGCGAACCTCGACGAAAAGCAAAGTCGCCGGATTCGACTTGGCCGACCCCTACCTCGGGGGGAAAAGCGCATCCACTTTACGAAGCGCCCTGATTGATCACCTGATCCGCGAGGAAAAAGCCACGGTCCGTACTGCGCCGCTTGCCGAGTTTGTACTGTTGTCTCGCAAAGCGCAGGAGCTTCTTGTCAAAGATATACCTGAGGAAGTCAAATTTGGCTCGCACACATGGGTCAGTTTCAGCACTGGAGTGGCGCGCATCGAAGCCCAGGCACCCGGTTCTACCTGTACGATGACGTATGCGCAGGTGATGACTCGCAGTGCTCAAATACCACTTTCGCCTGAAGAAAAGCTCGTTGAAAAACTCGCGCAAAATGACGCCCTAAAAATCTGGGGCGTCGTACAGGGTATCTTGGACGCGACCCGCGAGGATGTGGACCCAGACCCAAGGATGGATGAGGTGCGCAGTGCATTTAACGAGCACGTGGCTCAGTTGAGCGCAGCGTCCATTGCGTTCGCAACGGAGATGCCCGATTTCCATGAGAAGGCGCTGAAACACTTGCAGTCGTTAATGCCGCATTTATCCTTGGATGATCTTAAGGACAAATGCATTACCCGTGACACAGCGCGGTATGACTTTCCCGGCCCTTGTTCGGTATTGGATTTATACCTGACCAACAAGCTCGGCTCCAGCGATCCGCAATGGCGGTCAAGTAACAGCAAAATAAGTCTGCCCGCCATTCGCGCGGTATTGAGTACTAAGACGTCCTCGATGTCGGATCTAAAGACTGAATTTGAACAGGAATTTTCCGCTTACGTTGATCGCTACGAGGCGGCAATTACTGCGCAAACCAAATATTTAATTTCATCGCTGCCTCTGTCTGATCGAAAAATGATCGAATACGGTCAGCTCACGGTCGCTCAACATTTTTTGGTTCATCTTCCCGCTACCACAGGGCAGTTGAAGAGCTACCCAAGGGATGAGGGAAAAATATATATACGCAGCAAACTCGATGAGAATACCCATACGTATGAAATAGACTGGAAAAAAAACACTATTGTAATGCGCGATGATTTAAATGAACTGAACATTGGACCCGCGCCCTCAGCCAGGTCCCCAATACCAAAAGGCATGAAGCTGGGAGATAAATTTAATCTCCTTGCACCCATCGCCCCTGATAGCAGCTATTCGGACACGTTGCTTGATGAGGCTGATGACTCGAAAACGCCAAAAAGTTACTCCAGCGAAAGAACACGCTACATCGCCGATGTAAAGTTAAAAATTGTCGATATTCAGTCGTATAAAAAGGCTGCCAAGGGATTGACGACGTTCGATACAGAAGTTTCAACCAACAAAAGAGTAGGTGAATTTTTCCTAAACCTTGTTCCACTTTACTCAGCCATCAAAAATTTCTCGAAAGGCAACGTCGGCGAAGGCATTGTTGACCTGGCATTGGATGCATTCGGGTTTTTCGTCAGCTTCGCTGTGGCTGCAAAGGGTGCCAAGGCCCTTAAAGCTAGGTCATCAGCACTCAAATACTTCAAGTATGGCGCCAAGATTTTTGGTCGTGGCACCGTGAGCGCACTTAATCCACTGGATGGCGTTGGTACGTTAGTGAGAGGTGTCGGAACCTTCGCAAACAACGTGGCAAAACTGGCCACCAGGAAAATCATCACGTGGACCGCGCCGCAAACCTATGATTTGCTGAAAGGGTTGAAGGGCTACGACTCCGGGGCAATAGGAACAGCGAAGATACAAGGAGAAATCGTTGAAACGGTAGCCGTGCAGAAGGAGGGGAAGTGGTATGCCATCGACACAGCTACCCGGCAACCCTACGGTCTTCCTTTAAAAGATTTCCTACCCTCCCCACGGATAAGTGTGGAATCGTTTGGACGATGGGCGACTGCGGCCGATCCCAGAAAAATGATAAGCGATAAGATTGTCAATGCATGGGAATCCAGTATCAAGCAACATCGAGGAACAGCGGAGTTCGACAATGGCTATTACATCGGCGCGTTTGACAATGTGCCTGGCTTAGGCAAAGCCAACAAAGTCGAAGACATCATGAAGTTGGCCGGTAATACCAAACTCACGGCCGAGCAGGTAGGTATTATTGCCAGGAAGTACGATGATATTGCTTACGCCTTTGGCCGTAAGGGTGCGGCGAGGTTCATCGATAATATAGAACCTCGCTTCGGTACTGTCACCCCCATGCCACAAGTCGTATACCTGACTCTGACATTACAACTGTCTGACGGGCAGTGCGCCGCGCTGTCCCGAGTAATGGCAACGGCAATTGAGAATGGAAAGGAAGCTGAGTTCATTAAAAATCTCTACACCGCTGCGGCGTTTCCCACAGATCCTGCCTCTCGAGCATTTGCTAAAAAGTTGAGCAAGATTCAGAACCAGGTGGGCCCCAGATCCGCTTTCCATGCCGATAAAACGCTCAGGCAGCTTTCCTATCAAGATATGATAAAGGAACTGAGCGATTCACCCATTCAAAAGTCGGTAATGATTGACTCGCCGGGCCATGCGATGGCGGCTGGGGTCAAGATAAAGAATGGCGAAAAGATATTTTGGTACTACGACCCAAATTTCGGCGTGGCAAACTTTTCGTCCGCCGAAGCTATGGAGGGTGGCCTGCACAGACTTTTCCATGATAAAAAACTCAACGTTCAATACAGAACCCACGGGGTTGACAGGAACACTCTGGAGTTCAAAGTCTTTGATCATGATGACGAGTGGATGAAAAAAAACAGTGTCTTCGACGCAGATGTTAGAAGCTTATATGACATACCGCTGACAACGTCGAGTCGACCCTGAACTGGTCTAATGACATTGGACGCCTTACTAGGGCGCTAAGATGGCGCCCAAAAGCTGGAGTGTGTAGACGCTGCGAAGTCCTTGACTGAATGAAATACGCGGTGCCTGAACTTGGCGCCATATCTTTCACGCCAATAACCGCTGGATATGCTCCTGCAACGTATCCAGGTCGAACGGCTTGGCCAGAATCGGCGCATTGCGGGTAATCGGGCTGTTGCAGTCGAGGATTTCCTGCGGATAGCCACTGATAAAGATCACTTTCAATTCCGGCCTCACCTTGAGCGCCGGCTCGGCGATCTGCACGCCGGAAATGCCACCGGGCAGGCGGTAATCCGTGACCATCAGGTCCAGGTGCGGTTTGGTGGCGAGAATTTCAAAGGCTTCTTTGCCATTGACGGCCTTCAATACCCGATAACCCAGGCCGGCCAGGTATTCACCCAGCACAAACATAATGGATTCGTCGTCTTCGACGATCAGTACGACATCTTGTGCATCTTCACTCATGGGAAGCCTTCGTCCAGTCGGTAGCTGGTGTTACGACCATGGGGTCACGTAGAGGTTGCGTCGAGCTGACGATTGATTTCATGCCGTTGCCTGCAGTGGCAGACAGACCCGAAACAACGCGCCCTCGCCTATCTGGCTTTCAACCTCGATGGTGCCACCATGGGCCGCGACGATCTGTTCGGAGATGAACAGCCCCAGGCCCAGGCCGGCCGCCGCATGGCTGACGGAAACCCGCTCGAATTGCTGGAAAATGCGCTTCTGGTTGTCCTCGCTGATGCCGATGCCATGGTCGCGCACTTCCACGCAGGCCTCGCCATGTTCTGCATACACCCGCACTTCGATCGGGCTCTTGGCGCCGTAGCGCAAGGCATTGGTCAGCAGGTTGGTGACGACCTGCTCGATGCGAAACTCATCCCAATGGCCCTCGACCGGCTCGTCAGCCAGCAATTGCATCGACGATTCGGCGGCGGCGACCTGCGGCTCGAAGTTATGCACCAAGTTGCGCACCAGTTGCGCCAGGTCGAAGCGCGCCGGGCGTATCGACAGTTTGCCGGTGCGGATGCGCGACACATCGAGCATGTCTTCGATCAGGCGGATCAGGCTCTTGATCTGGCGCTCATCGCGGTCGACCATTGCGTGCATCTTGTCCAGCGTAAAGGCCGCCGCGTTGTCCCGGGCCAGGTGCATCTTGCGCAGCTGGGTTTCCAGGATCAGCCCGTTCAGTGGCGTACGCACTTCGTGGGCGACGATCGACATGAAGTCATCGCGCATGCGCACTGCCTGCTCCAGCTCGGCCTGGGTGGCCTGCAGGCGCGTGAGCAGCAGCTCCTGCTCGCGGCGGCTGCGCTCCAGGGCTTCGACCTGCAGCTTCATCGCCTTGCTCTGGCGATACAGGTCAACGAATACGTTGACCTTGCTTTTCACCGCGTGGATATCCAGCGGCTTGTGCAGGAAATCCACCGCGCCGCTTTCATAACCCTTGAAGGCGTAATTGAGTTCGCGGCCGGCGGCACTGACAAACACAATCGGGATGTTCTTGGTCTTTTCGGTGCCGCGCATCAGTTCGGCCAGTTCGAAACCGTTCATGCCAGGCATCTGCACGTCGAGGATCGCCATGGCGAATTCATGTTCCAGCAACAGGGACAATGCTTCGTCGGCACTCAATGCCTTGAATACCTGGCGGTCTTCACGCTTGATCAGCGCTTCGAGGGCCAGCAGGTTTTCCGGCAGATCGTCGACGATCAGCAGTTTGGCCTGGACAGTACTTAACATGGGGAAGGTTCCAGGGAAGCCAGCAGTGAGCCAATGCGGCTCAAGGAAAGAATATGGTCGGGTGTGTGCAGCGCCAGCGCGGCCAGGGGCATCACGGCAATCCGGGCCTCGACGGGGTCTTGTACAACGGTCGTGCCGCCCGATTGCTTGACATAAGCCAACCCGCGCGCGCCGTCCTGGTTGGCGCCGGTCAGCAGGATCGCGAGCAGGCCTTTTGCGTAGGCATCGGCGGCCGAGGTGAAGAGAAAATCGATGGCCGGCCGGGAATGGTGCACGCGGTCCTCCTGACTCAGCGACAGACTGCGGTCCTGCTCCACCGACAAATGATAGCCGGGACCGGCGAAATACAGGGTACCCGCCTCGATCGACTCCTTGTCCCGCGCCTCCTTCACCGGAATGCGCAAGCGCCGCGCGAAGACTTCGGCCAACTGGCTGCGACGTTCATCCGGCAGGTGCAGCACTGCAATGATCGGCAGGCCGAACGTGTCCGGCAACCCGCCAAAAATACTCAGCAACGCCTCCACGCCGCCGGCGGAAGCGCCGACGACGATGGCTTCAATCCCGTGAATCGGGGGGCTGGCGGCATCGCTCATGATTTGCGGTAGATCCGTTCCTGTTTGACCAAGGGTTCGAATTGCTTGCTGTAGGCTGAAAAATCCAGGGTTTCCTTGCTGCCCAACACCAGAAAGCCGCGATGACACAGTGACTCATGAAACAACCCAAACGCCCTGTCTTGCAAATTTTTATTGAAATAAATCAGTACGTTGCGGCATGAAATTAATTGAGTTTCTGAGAATACACTGTCGGTCGCCAGGCTGTGGTCGGCGAACGTGACGTTCTCGCGCAAGGTCTTGTCGAAGATCGCATTATCGTAAGCTGCGGTGTAGTAGTCGGCAAATGAGCGCTGGCCACCGGCCTGCTGATAGTTGGCGGTGTAGGCGCGCACGTTCTCCAGGGAGAAGATGCCCTGCTTGGCTTTGTCCAGCGAGGCCGGGTTGATGTCGGTGGCGTAGATGATGGTGCGCTCGAGCAAGCCTTCCTCGCGCAGCAGGATCGCCATGGAGTACACCTCCTCGCCGGTGCTGCAGCCGGCGATCCAGATCTTGATCGACGGATAGGTCTTGAGCAACGGCACGACTTCCCGGCGAATCGCCAGAAAGTGCGACGGGTCGCGAAACATCTCGCTCACCGGGATAGTCAGGAACTGCAGCAATTGCATGAACGCCGCCGGATCGTGCAGCACGCGCTCCTGCAGCGCGGAAATGGTCGCACAGTCGAACTGGCGCAAGGCATGGGCCACGCGCCGCTTGACCGACGCACCGGAATAGTCGCGAAAGTCGTAGCTGTACTTGAGGTAAATCGCCTCGATCAACAGGCGCAGCTCGATGTCGCTGCTTTTGTCCAAGAAACTTCGCTCCACTTAAATGCGTTCCATCTTGGGTAACCACACGCGAATCAACGAGAACAGACGGTCCAGATCAATCGGTTTGGCCAGGTAATCGTTGGAACCTGCCGCCAGGCAACGCTCCTGGTCATCTTTCATGGCCTTGGCGGTGACGGCAATAATCGGCAGCTTTTTCCAGCGCGGGTCCTGACGGATCAGCGCGGTCGCTTCGTAGCCATCCATCTCCGGCATCATCACATCCATCAGTACCAGGTCGATATCATCGACCTCATTGAGCTTGTCGATGGCTTCACGACCATTGCGCCCGATCACTACCACGGCGCCTTTATGCTCCAGGGCACTGGTCAGGGCAAAGATATTGCGCACATCGTCGTCCACCAGCAGGATCTTGCGCCCTTCGAACACTTTGTCACGGCTGCGCGCGGTTTTGAGCATCTTCTGGCGGTCATGGGACAGCTGGGATTCGACTTTGTGCAGAAAGAGTGTGACCTCATCGAGCAGGCGCTCCGGGGACCGCGCGCCCTTGATGATGATCGAGCGCGAATACTTGCGCAGCTCGGCTTCTTCGTCGCGTGTCAGGTTGCGCCCGGTATACACGATCACCGGCGGGAACGAGCAGATATCCTCGGTGGCCATGCGCTTGAGCAGCTCGTTACCGAGCATGTCCGGCAGCTTGAGGTCGATGATCATGCAGTCGTAGACGTTGGTGCGCAGCAGGTCCAGCGCCGCCTGGGCGTAACCGACATCGGTGATTTCAATGTCATCGTCGCCGATCAGGCGGGCGATGCTGTCACGTTGCAGGTCGTCGTCTTCCACCAGCAGTACGCGCTTGACCTTTTGCGTCAGCTTGGCTTCCAGGCGCGCGAACACGTCCTTGAGCTCTTCCCGGGTAGTGGGTTTGACCGCGTAACCGATGGCGCCCATGTGCATGGCGGCTTCGACACGGTCTTCCACGGAGATCACATGCACCGGAATGTGCCGGGTATTGGCGTGCTCCTTCAGACGCTGCAGCACGGTCAAGCCGGAATGATCCGGCAGACGCATGTCCAGCAGGATCGCGTCGGGGATGAATTCTTCCGCGAGGCTGTAGCCTTCGTCGGCACCGTGAGCGACCAGGCAGTTGTAGCCCAGCTCGTGGGCCAGGTCGAAGAGGATGCGCGCGAAATTCGGCTCATCTTCCACCACCAGGATGGTGCGGGTGGTGAATGGCGCTTTGTCGCGGTCATCGGCAAAGCGCGGGATCGGTTCGGCATCGGCCGCCGGCAGCGACGCAACCTTGACGGGCACAGGCGCCGGTACCGCCACGGCTTGGCGTGGGGCTTCGATCGGCGCGGCATCTTCGCCGCGTTCGACGTACTGTTCCGGCAATACCAGGGTAAAAATGCTGCCCTTGCCCGGTTCGCTGGTCACGCTGATGTAGCCACCCAGCAAGGTTGCCAGGTCACGGGAAATGGACAGTCCCAGGCCGGTGCCGCCGTAACGCCGATTGGTGGTGCCATCGGCCTGGCGGAAGGCTTCGAAGATGCTTTCCTGTTGATCCTGGGCGATACCTATCCCTGAATCGCGCACGGTAAAGGCGATGCCCTCCCCCGGCGCCCGGGATACCGACAGGCTGACCTGGCCCTGTTCAGTGAACTTGATGGCGTTGGACAGCAGGTTCTTGAGAATCTGCTCCAGACGCTGGCGGTCGGTGAACAGCAGGGTCGGTGAACCTGCCTGCACATCGATCTGGAAGCCCAGCTTGCGATCCCTGGCCAGCGGTTCGAACATGCCGCGCAGGCCGTCCACCAGGCGCTCGACGCTGGAATTTTCCGGACGCACTTCCAACTTGCCGGCTTCTACCTTGGAAATGTCGAGAATGTCGTTGATCAGGTTGAGCAGGTCATTGCCGGCCGAATAGATCGACTCGGCAAACTTGACCTGTTCAGTACTGAGGTTTTCCTGGGGGTTCTCGGCCAGCAACTTGGCCAGGATCAGCGAACTGTTCAGCGGCGTGCGCAGCTCGTGGGACATGTTGGCCAGGAATTCGGACTTGTATTTGCTGGAGCGTTGCAGTTCGTCGGCGCGGTCTTCCAGTTCCAGCTGGACCCGGTTGAGTTCGACGTTCTTGCGGTCCATGGCGTCGCGCTGTTCGGCCAGGGTCTGGGTCTGTTCGGCCAACTGTTCGTTGGTCTGCTCAAGCTCCGCCTGCTGTGTTTCCAGGTGCGCCTGGGACTCCTTGAGGATGCGTGATTGTTCCTCCAACTCTTCGTTGGCGGTCTTGAGTTCTTCCTGCTGCACTTGCAGCTCTTCGTTGAGCTGCTGGGTCTCGGCAAGGACTTCCTGCAAACGCTGGCGATAACGCGCTGCTTCGATGGACGTGCCGATATTGTCGGCGATCAGCTCCAGCAGCTCGACGTCGCGTTCTTCCAACGGGCGCAGGAAGCCCAGTTCGATCACGCCGTTGACGCGGTCGTCGTCGCTGGTCGGCACCACCAGTACGCTGCGGGTGGTGCCCTCGCCCAGCCCCGAGCTGACCTTGAAGTAGTCCACCGGTACGTCGTCCAGGCGGATCAGGCGATCGAGCTGGGCGGCCTGCCCTACGATGCCTTCGTCGCTGTAGATCGACTGTTCCAGCTGCGCCTGTTCGCGGGAGAAGCCGTAGGTGGCGACCCGCCGCAGGCCACCGTGCTCTTCGCGCACATACAACGCCCCCACGGCTGAGCCCATGTATTGAGCGAAGAACTGCAGGATGTTGCGGCCCAGCAGGTTCAAGGTCAGTTGGCCGAGCACCTGTTCGGCCAGTTCGGTTTGGCCATTGCGCAGCCAGGCCTGCTGCTCCAGGCGTTTGGCAATCTTCTGTTGGGACGCGAGGTTTGCGCTGTAGCTACTTGAAAGCGCTAGTAAATTCTTTCTGCCAATGTACGCCAGGAAACCACTGAGGCCGAGTACGAACGCCAGGTACAGCGTGACGCTGAGCACCGTGGTGCGGGTCACTTCCTCGTTACGGGAGATACGGAACTGTTGTTCCATCGATACCGCGTCTTCATATTCCTTGCGAATCTCGTCGGTCAGGCGCTTGCCCCGGCCCGCCTTGACGGCACCACGGAAATCGCCACTGCTGCGCTGCAGTTCAATCATCGACTGCGCGTAGTTGTTCCATTCGGCCTGCAGGGCTTCCAGGCGCTTGAGGCGGTCGACCTGCTGCGGGTTGTCGGCCACCAGCTCCTGCAAATTGCGCAGGTCGGCAATGATCCGCGGCTTGGCCACTTCATAAGGATCGAGGAAATGCTCGTCACCCGTAATCAGGAAGCCGCGCATGCCGGTTTCCAGGTCGACCGTCAGTTTGGACGACTCATTGAGGTTGTTGATGACCCGGTCGGTGTGCTCCACCCACTGGATCACCGACAGTAAATAGGTGATCAGGCACACGAAAAACACCGCGCTGAGCACGCCCACACTCAATGGCAGGGCCACGTTACGGCTCAGGAGTTTACTGAAGCTCTTTTCATCAACTGACGACGCGGGAGTCATGGGCATGCCTTGGCCAAGTGCGGAAAAACCGGGAGTTTGCCCCAAAGTGACGATCAAGACCATTTTTCTGGGACGTTTTTGTACAGATTCCTACAGCAGAACAGGCTATTCTGCCTGGTCTTTTGTACTGCATTGTTTTAACGCCCTGGGAACTTGTGGATAGCCCGCGCTTACTCAAGTACAGGCCTGTGAGAATGGCCAGCGTTAAACACTCGTCTTTTTTTGGGAAAGCCTTTTTATGTCCGCAAATGCCTCCACCATCCTTGTTGTCGAAGACGACGCTATCGTGCGCATGCTGATCGTCGATGTGCTTGAGGAGTTGGAGTTCACGGTGCTTGAGGCTGCTGACGCCGAGGCGGCCCTGTTGATCGTGAAAGACACGGCTCAAGTGATCTCCCTGATGATGACCGACGTCGGCCTGCCCGATATGGACGGCAAGCAACTGGCGGCCAGGGTACGCGAACTGCGCCCCACCCTGCCCATCCTGTTCGCCAGCGGCTATGCCGAGAACATCGATGTGCCCGCCGGCATGCAGGTGATTGGCAAGCCGTTCTCGATCGACCAGTTGCGCGATAAAGTCAAATCGATGCTGCCCTGAATATCCAGTGTCCTTTTGCAGGTTTTAACGTGACGTCCGGGAAAGAAAACAGGAAACTCAGCGCCTGCATCTCCCCGTCAGTCAAAAGAACCCTGGAAGGACGCAACAACATGATTGGACAACCTGCGCGCCTGGTGTTGGCGAGCCTCTCGATACTGCTGAGCACCGGCGCCTGGGCCGACTTTACGGCCACCCCTGCCGAAGCCCGGGCCATTGCCAAGCAAGCCTACTTGTACGGCTACCCTGTGGTTGAGATGTACAAGACGCTCTACACCCAGGCCGTGGACAAAGGCGGGGCCAATTTCAAGGCGCCGTTCAATCGTATCGGCAATAGCGCGCAGGTGTTCACCCCCAAGGACACCGCGTTCACAACCCCGAACGCGGACACGCCCTACTCCTTCGTCTGGATGGATCTGCGCCAGGAACCCCAGGTGCTGACCCTGCCCAAGGTCGAAGACAACCGCTACTACTCGGTGCAGTTGCTCGACCTCTATACCCAGAACATCGCCTACCTGGGCACGCGCAGCACCGGCAACAACGGCGGTCACTACATGATCGCGGGGCCTGACTGGAAGGGTCAGCAGCCCGTCGATATCGACCGCGTGGTCTACAGCGAAAGCAATATCGCCTACGCCTTGTATCGCACGCAGCTGTTCGATGAAAAAGACCTGGGCAAGGTCAGGCAAATCCAGAACGGCTATAAAGTGCAGCCGCTGAGCAGCTATGTGAAACAAGCGGCCCCGGCCAAGGTGCCGAAGATCGAGTGGCCCAAGCCGATGGCGAGCATGAGCGACAGCCCGCAGTTGTTCCGCTACTTGAACTTCATGCTGGCCTTCGCTGCGCCCCAGGACAGTGAAAAAGACCTGCTGGCGCGCTTCGCCACAATCGGCATCGCCCCCGGCGCGCCTTTCAAGCTGAACCAACTGAGCGCCGAACAACGCAAAGCATTGGAGGACGGGATTGCCGATGGCAAGGCCGAGTTCGCCACGTTCAAGAAAGACAAGATTGATACCCATCAAGTCGCCAGCGGCGAGCTGTACGGCAGCCGTGACCGGCTGAACAACAATTACCTGTACCGGTATGCCGGCGCCAACCTGGGGATGTTCGGCAACTCCACCGATGAAGCCGCTTACTTCACCTGGTTCGATGACAGCGAAGGCAAGCCGGCCAACGGCGCACGTCGCAGTTACACCGTGCATTTTGCCAAGGACCAGCTGCCGCCGGCCGATGCGTTCTGGTCGCTGACCATGTACGACGCCAAGACCAAGTTGCTGGTGCCGAACCACAAGAAACGTTACCTGATCAACTCACGCATGCTGCCCGGTCTGAAGCTGGACGCCGACGGCGGCCTGACCCTGGCCCTGCAGCATCATGAGCCACCGAAGGCCGAACAGAGCAACTGGCTGCCCGCTCCGACCGGGCCGTTCTTCGCGGTGCTGCGTATTTACCTGCCCAAGCCCGAAGTCACCAGCGGCCAATGGCAGTTGCCGCCGTTGACGCCGCTCAAGTAGCCCTCCCGGGAATCCATGCACGGCGGGTGGCAATTGACCTACGCTTCCCGCCACGCCAGCTGGTTATTTGAGCGACTCACCCTCAGCCGCGTTCGCGGGGGATCAGGCTCTGCAACTGCGCCGCCAGGAAATTGGCGTCGAACGTGAAGGTGTCCGGGTCTTTCAGGCCATTGGTCTTCTTCCAGAGCCAATCGTTTTGGTCCGCAGGCAATACCAGGGAGACGCTGCCGTGCCGGGCAGCGGTCAGGCCCATTACCGCCACGCGAATATATCCGTCCGTCCCCATCACCTCCGGCACGAACTCCACGCTTTTACCGGTGATCAACACAGTCAACTTCTCGGTCTTGAAAGTCGATGTTTCCACGGGCACGCTCGGCCCACTGGCGACATAGACTTCACGATGCACCTCGAGCAAACCGGCGCTCTTGACCGGTTCCAGCCACTGTTCGACTTGCTCGAACAACTCGCCCAGCTTGTGTGCCCAACGCGCCGACTGCACATCGAATTGCTGTTTTTTATGGGTTTCGCTCTCGGCGTAACGACGAAGCATCTCGCCCAGTTGCTGTACATCGTCCATTGCGGATCTCCTTGGGTGAGTCAGGTTGCGAAGCCCGATCATCGCAGATACGGCTGCCTGGCGTACGAGTTAAAGCTGATTGCAGTCGGTTCGGCAGCAGGCAGCTCATACGTGAGGTGACGGTGTATCGAACGAAGGATGTTCCGCCAGAAGGCGACGCCATTGCATTCGAAACCAGGGGGTAAATTGCGCGTGCGGCTCAGCAAGCCGGGCTGAAATTTCGTCTCGGGTCAGCCACATGGTTTCGCTGACCTCCTCAGGCACAGGTGAAACCACGGTGTCGGACCGAGCCACCAGCACATGACATAATTCGTGCTCGGCACCGATCGAACCAAAGCTGGCGTGGTACTCAAAACGGTAGAGCGCGCGACAGGCAGACCAGACGCCCAACTCTTCGTGCAAACGGCGAGACCCCGCATCCACGATCGACTCACCCTGTGCGGGATGACTGCAGCAAGCATTCGACCAGAAACCGGGCCAGAGCATTTTGCCCGGCGCACGGCGCTGAAGCAGATGACGCCCGTGACTGTCGATCAAATGCACCGAAAACGCGCGATGAAGCCGGCCCACTCCCAAATGGGCCTCGCGCTTGTCGCACACCCCGGTTTGTACATCTTGCGCATCGACTAACACGACATCAGTGGCCATTTTGTATTCCCTGGTGGTATGCCATTGCGGGTTAGAGCACTTGTCCCCACGCGCTGACGAAGGTCAAGGCAGCTTCGGTGAACGCGGGGTCGGCACGGAGAGTGGCCATGCCATCCAGGTCGTCCTGTTCCAGCAGCCCAAGCTTGAGCAGCGCCGGCCCGGCTTGTGCCGTGGTAGAGGCCCAAAACGTATCGGCGGGGCTGTTATCGCCTATACGGCCTTCAAGGGTGCGATGCCGCACGTTGGCAAGGCCCCGATCACGCAGGCGGCACGGGAGTTGGGTGGCCCACAGCATATCGGAGCCAATGGACCGCTCCAGGAGAGTGATCCCGGCTTGGGCCACTTTACGAAACAGCGGGTTTGCAGTTCTCAGGCTCGGTTCAAGACTCACATCCTCTATCACCAACCAACCACCCGGGCGCAGCCAGGTGATGGCTCGCGTCAATAGCGCTTCACGCTCGGTGAGATGACACAGAAGCGCCCGAGCATGCACCACGTCAAAGGACGCGGGCGGGAAGTCATCGGTCGCGGCGTTATGGGCGAGCACCTCAATACCCGGAATATCGGCAAGGAATCGGGTATCGATGTCCGTGGCGGTGACGTTCGCTCCGGGATATCGCCGGCTCAGCCAAGCGGCGAGCGATCCGGCACCGGCGCCCAGATCGAGGATGGCAGGCTTGTCAGGCAACGCCAATTGATTAAAAACCGCTTGGCTCAAGGGGTCAAACGCCCGCTCCAGCGTGCGCAGGCGTGCCAGCTGGCCGGCGTGCTGGTCAGCGAGATAGCTGCGGCTGTAGCCGTGCTCATCGAGGTCGATAGTCGTGGTCACAGTACGACCTCCAGTCGATCCGGGCAGCGATTGAGGAAGCCGCACTCGACAGGCGTGAACCCCGGCGTCCAGCGTACGTTGGGGAAGGCTTGCAGCAGCATGCGGGCGCCGGTGGTGATTTCCATCCGTGCCAGCATGGAACCCAGACAAAAGTGGCGCCCCGCGCCGAAGGCGAAATGACTGGTCGCCTGTTCGGTGCGCGACATGTCGAAGCTGTCCGGGTTGCTGAATTGGTCCGGATCACGGTTGGCCGAGCCAATCAGGCAAGCCAGCGTGGCGCCTGCCGGGATCGTTCCCGAGGGCAGTTGCAGTGATTCACGGGCCTCGCGCAGTACGAGCTGCAACGGCGGATTGCGGCGCAGGGTTTCGGCCAGGGCATTATCCATCAGCCCTGGATTGGCGATCACCGCTGCTTTGACACCAGGTTCGCTCAGCAGGTTGACGATCAGGTTGGCCAGGGCGCCGTGACTGGTTACGCTGCCCGCCGTCATCAGGATCGCGCAGTAAGCCCGCACGAACGTCTCGGACAACGGCTGGCCATCAATCCGTGCCGCCAGCAACTGGGAGATCAGATCGTCTTTGGGCTCCGCGCGGCGAGCGTCGATGTGTGGCTGAATAAAGTCGTAGAAACTGTCTCGGTTGGATAACCCGCCGGTCAGCAGCGCCGGGTCCTGTCGATAATTGCCCATGTAGGCGAAGCCGATGGCACACCACCGCTTCAGCCGCTCTACCTCTTCGCGGGTTTGCGCCGGGAGCCCCAACGCGTGCGCCATCACCCGTACCGGCAGTGCTGCGGTGAAATCGGCAATCAGGTCAACTTGGGGTCGGCCACGCATGCGTGCCAGCAAGTCTGTAGTCACCGAAATGACGGACGCTTGCAGCGTTGCAAGGGCTTTGCCACGAAACGAGGGGCTGAGCAATGCGCGATGCTGGGCGTGTTCACAGCCGTCCATGGTGACAATGGTGTGGCCCAGCAGCGGTCCGATCTGCCAGTTGTAATTATTGTTGCTGACGTCCGGATGGGTCAGGGCCGCTTTGACATCCACATGCCGGCTGACCAGCCACACGTCGGTGGGTTCGTCGTAAGCGATCGGCAGCCGGGTACGCAACTGCTCATACAACGGGTAGGGGTCAAGTTCGAACTGTCGGGATTTCAACGTTGGAGGGGTAAGTTCCAGGTCGACCTGCCGATTGTTCCGTACCCCGCAATCGTCGGCGTGCAGGTGATAGCGAGAGACGCTGCGGTGCCAGTCGCCTGCCGCCCGGATAACCTGGCGCAGCCGGTCCGGGTCATTCGCCGCACCTGACGCGGGTTTTGCGCACTGGGCGGCGACTGCGGTGAACTGCGCCACTGCCGTGTTCACCATCTGATGGGCGGATTCCAGCGCGGCGGGCCACTCCATGCCGCCGGCGTTCGCAAGGATCGACACCAGGTTGAAGCGCTCACCGCAGACCACGTCTTTGGCGATCGAATGAATGTCGTTTGTCCAGGCAATGAGATCGGCAGCGTGCTCGCGCAAGGTGGTCCACGCTTGAGCCTGGGCGGCAGGCGCGTACGGGTCGAGGGTTTCGGCTGCGTCGATAAGGTCAAAGAAGAACAGCGCGCCGAACGAATCCCGGCGCAATGGCAGGTATTGGGTCAAGGTGAGCGCCGTGTCGGTCTCCCGCACGTGCACGAGCGTGGCCTGCGCGCGCAAATGCCGAATCAGATGTCGCACCAGCCTGCCCCGCCAACGATCGTCTCCCCAGCAGCGCGTGCGAGGCCAAAGATCATCGACCAGAACCGCGAGCATCGGGTCCTCGAATCGGCTGTTTTCGCCTGATTGAGCGTCGCTCTCGGTCAAGGACTGCACCGACGTGATGAAACGCTCCAGCGCTCCGTTTTCCGCCCAGGGCCCATCATCGATACGGTCATCCAGCGTCAGGGCCCACAGGTACCAGCACACCAGGATCTCGGCGCGGTGCGTGGGCGCCCTGCCGCATAACGCCACGCCCAGATCGAGCAGCGCCGTAGTGCTCAACCGATGCGCGCCACGGCGACCGATCAAACCATGTCGCTGCGCCCAGGCGAGGGCCTGGGTACGTAATTGTTCGTGGTCAGAGCGAGGTGGCGGTGCAGCGAAAGGAAACTGAATCTCGGGAATGATGAGGAGCTGCGGCGGTAGATGATCTCTCGGGTTGGGGCCGGAGCCCCCCTCGCGGTATGGCGGTGCCATGATGGGCTCCTGTTGGATGAACGTTCAATAAGGTCGGACCTTATCGAAAACCAACCACCCAGGATGCAGTGATTGTCTAATTATCCCCCAGGCAAAGGTAGCTCTAGGGGGTAGGAAAAAAGACCTGACCTCCCCGTAAACATCGGCGCTTCCAACAGGCGAGCGTGAGTCCACTTAACCTTACTGAACTGCTCCGGTGAATTGGTCGGCAACTGCCTATGACTAATCCACTTTCGGTGGGTATGGTGACGTGACATTCCCCTGTCCGGAGCATCGCATGCGCACCATCGGCCTTATCGGCGGCATGAGCTGGGAGTCCAGTGCCGAGTATTACCGCATCATCAACCAGCAAGTACGCGACCGGCTTGGCCCGCTGCGTTCGGCGCAGCTGTTGATGTACAGCGTGGACTTCGGCCCGGTGGAACAGGCCCAGCACGCCGGGCGCTGGGATGATGCCGCGCAGATCCTGGAAGACGCCGCGCGCCGTCTGCAGGCCGGCGGCGCCGAGTGTGTGGTGTTGTGTACCAACACCATGCACCGGGTGGCGCCACGTATTGAGGCGGCGGTGTCGATTCCCTTCCTGCATATCGCCGATGCGACCGGGGCTGCGGCCCTGCAAGCCGGCACCTTGACCGTGGGCTTGCTTGGCACTGCATTCACCATGGAACAGGACTTCCTCAAGGCCCGCCTGATCGCGCAGGGCCTGACTGTGCTGGTGCCGGATGCGGATGAACGCAAGGACGTGCACCGGATCATTTATGAAGAGTTATGTGTGGGGGTAATCAGCGACTCATCACGCGCCGTCTACCAGCGGGTGATCGAGTCCCTGGCCGCGCGCGGCGCCCAGGCGGTGATTCTTGGCTGTACGGAAATCAGCCTGCTGATCAAGCCCGAGCACAGCGACCTGCCGCTGCTGGACACCACCGGGCTGCATGCGCGGGCTGCGGTGGCGTTTGCGCTGGAGGATTAAACCGGCTTGCGCAGGCGCGCCATGCTCAGGGTATCGACGAACACACCGTCACGCAGGGCGTAGTCGCGCAGACGCCCTTCGACCTCGAAGCCGAATTTACGATACAGGTTGTGTGCCGCTTCGTTGTCGGCGAACACCGTGAGTTCTACGCGGTGCAGGTTCATCCAGTTGTCGGCCACGTCCAGCGCGGCCGTCAACAGCTTCGAGCCGATGCCCCTGCCCTGCCACGCCGTCGCCACGCCCATGCCGAAATACCCCGCATGCGCCTGGCGCACCCGCAGGTACTGTTCCAACCCCAACTGGCCAATCACTTCGCCGCCGTGCAGCGCCACCAATTGCAGTCGGCGCTCGTTATCCATCACCAGGCGTTTGCGCCACGCTTCCACCGACTGGAAAGGCATCTGCAGCACCTGGCGGCATACCGCCGGTTCGTTGTAGAGCGCCGTGACGCCCTCAAGGTGGGCCTCGGTGAAGCGCTGGATCACGATAGGGAGGTCAGGCGTGTGCATGGTGTTTCATCCTTTGAAAGACACGTGGCCGATTAGTGTAGGAGCAACGTCGTCGTCCTGGCGAGCCCTTTACCTTGCGTGTGCCAGGGCGGGTCGCAGGCTGGCTGGGTACTATCGGAAGGTGCTGACCGAACAACCGATACGGTCCTACATTCACGGCACGCTTTACTTGCAAAACTCCGGCGCGTCCAACCACGCACCCGAGTGTCTGCCAATTGATAAAACAACGAACGCTATCAGCCTGCTTTTTTGTCGCTGTGCTATTGGGGGGCAGCGCCTGTGCGACAAAGCAACCGCCTGAGTGGGGTATCCGCTGGCTACCGGACTGCGCCGGCCGGCCCTTCAGCGGGCTGGATCCGGAGGTGGTCGCCAGGACGCAATGCGGCATCGCCACCGTGCCGCTGGACCACATGCACCCCACGCGCGGCAGTCTCAAGCTGGACGTCACCCGCGTTGGCGCGCTGCTGCCCGCTGAGCGCGAAGGTGCGCTATTCACCCATCCGGGCGGGCCTGGGGCCGAGGCCGACGGGTTCACTGTGCTGCTGGTTTCCCAATGGAAAGGCTACGCCGATCAGCCACAGGGTGAGGCCTATCGGCACCTGCTCAATACCTACGATGTGATTGGAATTACACCGCGAGGGATGGGCAGTGACCCGCAATCGCAACTGGTGTGCCGATCCGACGAGGAAATCGTTGCGCAAAACGACATCACCGAAGATCGCAGTCCGGCCAATATCGAGGCTATCCGGCATAACGCCGGCGTACTGGCCCGGGGCTGCGCCGGCCAGCGCCTGGCGCCTTATATCAATACCGAACAGACGGCGCGGGACATAGAGCTGGTACGTGTGCTGCTCAACGAACCCCAGCTCAATTACGTCGGCAACGCTTACGGCACATGGCTGGGTGCCTGGTACGCCGGGTTGTTTCCAAAGCAGGTCGGGCGCATGGTACTCGACTCGAGTACGGACTGGACCGCCACCTTCCAGGACGCCTCGTTGGTTCAGGCGCCGGAAAAAGAACGCGTGTTCGCGCGATTTGTTGCCCGGCGCGCCGCCGACGATCCGCACCGCTACCAGATGGGCAGCACCCCGAAGGCAATAGGCGCGGTTTTTCTCGACCTGTTGCCTCCGGTCAGGGTGGCGCTGCGCTCGGACAACGCGTACTACAGCGCGCCCGAATACCTGATGGCGGCCCGCGTACTCAGTCAGTGGCTGCGTGAATCGCCAGGCCTGCCGGACGCCAGGCTGTTGGCCAACGCCCGCGCCCATCGATTCAGCCCCGACCCTGGCGTCAATGCGGCGGCGAAACAGGCCTTTATACGCCTGCTCTACGTCACTCGCCGCCCGTCACCGTGGAATGGTCTGGCGCTCGGCCCCCTGGAGCTTACGCCCAGGCAGTCTGTGCGTAGCACAGTGTTATGCAACGATTCAGTCTCGGCAGACGATGCATTCTGGACCGAACAGGAAAACCAGTACGCCATTCAGTATCCGGTGGGCGGCAGTTTCTTCCCGGCGAGGCATTGCGCCGAGTGGCGCGGCCAACCGCTTGACGGGGTGCCGCAGCGCAAGCTGGCGCAGGTCGACGGTCTGTTTATGGTTCAGGCCGAATATGACGATCAGACGCCCGCAGCAGGTGCCATCAAAGCGTTCAGAAGCGTGCCCGCCGCGCACATGACGCTGCTCAAGGGCGCCTACCGACACGGCGTTTCGTCCTCCGGGTCCAATGCGTGCGTGAACAAGAATGTCGGAGATTTCCTGGCCTATGGACGTAAACCAGACCGCTTCTCGATCTGCTACGAATCACCCTGATCCCGGGTTCAGCCTCGCAGCGCTGTGCGCCAAAGCCGGGCGATATCCGCCGCACGCTCGCGCAACAGTCGCGGCGCCTCGCTGCACGCCTGCTCCAGGCTCATCGGCGCCGATGGCAACGCAAACGCGGCATCCACGCCGTGGGCGTACATTTGCTCGTAGCCTTCGCCCAGGGTTCCGGCAATCACGATCACCGGGACCTGGTGATGGCGCGCGATACGCGCCACGCCAAACGGGGTTTTACCGCGCAGGGTCTGGGCGTCGAAGCGGCCTTCGCCGGTGATGACCAGGTCGGCACCGCGCACGGCGGCGTCCAGCCCGACCAACTCGGCCACCACCTCAACACCGGCACGAAACTGTGCACCCAGAAACGCCTTGGCGGCAAACCCCAGGCCACCGGCGGCGCCGCTGCCGGGTTCGTCGCGCACGTCTCCGGGCAGCACTCGCGCGCAGTGGTCGGCAAAATGACCGAGAGCGGCATCCAGCTTTTGAACCTGCTCGGGAGTGGCGCCTTTCTGCGGGCCGAAAATCGCCGAGGCGCCATGGGCCCCGCACAACGGGTTATTTACATCCGCGGCGATTTCAACGCGCAACTGAGCCAGACGCGAATCGAGGTTTTCCAGGCTGATGCGGGCCAGGCCTGCCAACGCCAGGCCTCCAGGTGCCAGCGGCTGATCCTGGGCATCGAACAACTGCACCCCGAGCGCTTGCATCGCACCCGCACCGCCATCATTGGTCGCACTGCCACCAATTGCCAGAATGATGCGTCGGGCGCCCAGATCAAGGGCCGCGCGGATCAGTTCGCCGGTGCCATAGGTGCTGCTGGAACACGCATCGCGCTGGCCCGGTGCAACCAGCTGCAGGCCGCTGGCCTCAGCCATTTCGAGGATCGCGGTGTGGCTGTCGGCCAACCATCCCCAGTGCGCCTGTACCGCAGCGCCCAGCGGCCCGCGCACGGTGTGGCTGCGCAGCTGGCCGTTACACGCAGCGAGCACTGCCGCGACCGTGCCTTCACCGCCATCCGCCATCGGGCATTGCACCAGCTGCGCGTCAGGCCAGACCTGAACCAGGCCATCGGCAATGGCCTGGGCGACCCGTTCGGCACTGAGGCTGTCCTTGAACGAGTCGGGGGCGATGATGATTTTCATGGGCGTTCTCCGTTTTTTATAACGCCCATGCTGACAGTTGGCACCGCCGCTGACGCCAGTCCGCTGCACAAGTGCGGGTGAGGTTTGTTGTTCATTCTTACAAAGCCTGGGGCAACAACTGCACGCCCAGGTACAGCGCAAGCATGCCGTCCAGAGTCAGCGGGTCGACGCCGCTCAGTTCGGCGATCCTTTCCATGCGGTAGCGCAGGCTGTTGCGGTGAATGCCCAGGGCGTCGGCGCAGGCCTGGCTTTGCCCGTCGTGCTCGCACCAACTGCGCAGCGTGGCCAGCAGTTGGCCGTTGCTGTCCCTGGCGAGGACTTTGCGCAGCGGGTTGAGCAGTTCGTCCAGGGCGTCATCGTTGCGGTGGCGCCAGAGCATGACCGGCAGGCGATAGCGGTTGAGGAGCAACAGGCGCGCGTGGGGCAGGATATCGCGACCGTAGGCCAGCAAGTCACCGACGCGGCGGTAGCAGCGGCGCAGGCCGGCCAGTCCTTGCGCCTGCCCGCCTACGGCCACCCGCAGGATATTCCAGCCCAGGCCGTCGAGCTTTTCCAGCAGGCGTGGGTCGTCGACTTGCAGGGCGGCGGGACGGCACCAGAGCAGGGAAAACTGCGCGGAGCTCACGCACCAGCTGTCCGGATAACGCGACATCAGCCAGACGCTCAAGGCCTCGGCCGACTGCCCCGCGCCCAGTTCGAACAGGTACGGCGTGCGTGCCAGTTGTGGCTTGAGGCCCAACTGTTGCGCTTCGTCGACCAGGCGCGGCGAGTCGCCCGTGTCGGCCAACAGCAAGGCCAGCAGATCGTCACAGCGCTGGCGTCGCCATTGCAGCTCGGCCTGCTGGTGCCGCTGGCTGACCAGCATTTCGGCGGTCATGCGCACCAGTTCGGCGTAGGTGCGCAACCCGTCCGGTTCGCCGGTGATACCCAGTACGCCGATCAGGCGCTGGTCATGCATCAGCGGCAGGTTGATGCCCGGCAACACGCCCTTGAGGTGTTTGGCGGTCTGCCCGTCGATTTCCACCACGCGCCCGTTGGCCAGCACCAGTTGCGCGCCTTCGTGACGGGTGTTGATGCGCTCCGGCTCGCCGCTGCCGAGAATCAGGCCTTGGTTGTCCATCACGTTGACGTTGTAGGGCAGGATCGCCATGGTGCGATCGACGATATCCTGGGCCAGTTCATGATCCAGCTCGAACATGGGGGCTATTTTCCTCGAAACGGGTTGGTCAGCGGCACAGCGCAAAGCGGGCTTGACTGTGCGCGAGCACAAAGACAGTTGCCCATCGCCTCACCGAGACTGTTCAAGCGATCAACGTTACCCTCGCATCGCCAAAAATCATAATAAAGAGAGACTCGCCATGTCACAGAGCGCCGCTGCAGCACTGGCCACCGATGACGATAAAAACGCCATCTACAAGCGCGTAACCCTGCGCCTGATTCCCTTCATTTTTATCTGCTACCTGTTCAACTACCTTGACCGGGTCAACGTTGGCTTTGCCAAGTTGCAGATGCTCGACGCGTTGAAATTCAGTGAAACCGTGTACGGCCTGGGTGCCGGGATTTTCTTTATCGGCTACGTGCTGTGTGGCGTGCCGAGCAACCTGGCGCTGACCCGGTTCGGGCCAAGGCGCTGGATCGCGCTGATGATGATCGTGTGGGGCACCCTGTCCACATGCCTGCTGTTCGTGACCACGCCGACGCATTTCTATACCTTGCGCCTGTTTACCGGTGCCGCCGAAGCGGGCTTCTTTCCCGGCGTGGTGCTGTATCTCTCGCAGTGGTTTCCAACCTTTCGCCGTGGCCGGATCATGGCGCTGTTCATGTCGGCGATTCCGGTTTCCGGCCTGCTCGGCAGCCCGTTCTCCGGCTGGATTCTCAATCACTTCGCGGCCGGCCAGGGTGGCCTTGCCGGGTGGCAGTGGATGTTCCTGTTGCAAGGCATCCCCACCGTGATCCTCGGCGCCCTCGCCTACTTCCTGCTCAGCGACAGCTTCGCCAACGCCAAGTGGCTCAAGCCCCACGAACGCGCGCTGCTGGAAGCCGACCAGGCCATCGACCTGGCGAACAAGCCGAAAACCACCACCGACTCCCTGGCCGAGGTCTTCAAGAACCCGGCGATCTGGGCGTTCGGCCTGATCTACTTCTGCATCCAGAGCGGCGTCTATGCGATCAACTTCTGGCTGCCATCGATCATCAAGAGCCTGGGGTTCAGCGATAACCTGGTGATTGGCTGGCTCAGTGCGATCCCGTACCTGCTGGCGGCCGTATTCATGTTGGTGGTGGGCCGCTCGGCCGACCTGCGCAAAGAGCGTCGTTGGCACCTGGTGGTACCGATGCTGATGGGCGCGATTGGCCTGGTCATCGCGGTGAACTTCGCCACCACTCCGGCGATCGCCATCCTCGGCCTGACCATCGCCACCATGGGCGCCCTCACCGGCCTGCCGATGTTCTGGCCGGTGCCCACCGCCATGCTCAGCGCGGGCGCCGCGGCCGGCGGGCTGGCACTGATCAACTCCATGGGCCAGATGGCCGGGTTTCTGAGCCCCTACATCGTCGGCTTCGTCAAAGATGCAACAGGGTCCACGGACATGGCGCTGTACCTGCTGGCGGCGGTCATCGTCGCCGGCAGCGTGCTGGCGTTACGGATGACGCGCACCTTGAAGGTTTAAAACGCCCCATGGGGGCATAGGTACTACACAACCCTGCAGCCCCCAAACGTAACCACGATGCGAAGCGAGCCGCTCTTGATCTTGATCTGCTCTTGATCTTAGGCGCCCCGTTAAACCACGCTGGCCGAACGCAGGCTTGAATCCGTGGGTAACCCGGCAG